>JANXXX010000177.1 GCA_025350405.1 Gallionella sp. | reverse complement strand
GCGGAAACAGGTCACCGCTTCGTTGAGTTGCCCGAGGTCGATCAGCACGATGCCCAGATTGGTGAACGCATCGGCATCATTGGGCAGGAGTTCAGTTGCTTTTTGCAAAGCATGCAGAGCATCCTTGCCTTGCATATACAGAGCTTCCCCCAGCAGCTTCCAGGCAAAACCGGAAGCGGGATACAGTCCAACCATCGCACGGCCCCGGCTTTCCAGTTCAGCGTAACGTCCGGCATTGGATAAAGCGAGCAGCTGGTCGCATTCAAGGGAGGAGGGCGCTAAAGGACGGGATACTGCTTTCCCTTCGCAGCAATGCTTGTACTTTTTTCCGCTCCCGCAATGACACGGGTCGTTTCTTCCTGACTTCATGCTCAAAATCCTTGATCAATTCTTTCCCGGTATTTTACTCAGGGCGCACGGAATATTGGGACGGTTACACCCGAGGCAAGGCCGACGCGGCTTTTGATTTCCCCCGATGCCTGTGGCATTAAATAACCGTTTTGCTGGCGGGCACGCAACTTGGGACGATTCTATATGATTTATCCATTTAAACGAGCTATTGATGCGGCTGTTGATGCGTCTGGCAATCGGATCAAACTTTCCGGAATATTCATATGCCGTCAACGCGGTTGAAGCGATATATGAATCAGGGGATAATCCGCGCCTGAATTATAAGGTATCGCAATGACAGATTATCTGCTGATCCTGATCAGCACCGTGTTCGTGAATAACATCGTGATGGTCAAGATACTCGGGCTGTGCCCGTTCATGGGCGTCTCCAAAAAGCTGGAGGCCGCCATCGGTATGGGTGCCGCCACCACCTTCGTGCTGACGCTGGGCTCCGGAACCAGTTATCTGATCAACCAATACCTGCTCGGCCCCGACCTGGCTTACCTCACCACATTGTCGTTCATCGTGGTGATCGCCGGCATCGTGCAATTCACCGAGATGGTGGTGGAAAAAACCAGCCCGGCGCTGTATCAGGTGCTGGGCATTTATCTGCCGCTGATCACCACCAACTGCGCGGTGCTGGGCATCCCGCTGCTCAACGTGCAGGCGAAGCACAATTTCATGGAGTCGATCTTCTTCGGCATGGGCGGGGCGCTGGGTTTCACCATGGTGATGGTGCTGTTCGCAGGCATACGTGAGCGCATGGAAGGCGCGGATGTGCCGGCTATCTTCAAAGGCTCGGCGATTGCGATGGTCACAGCAGGGCTGATGAGTCTGTCTTTCATGGGGTTCTCGGGATTAATCAAGTAATGGGAAGCCCTGAATGTTAAGTGCGCTGCTGGTGATGGCGGGCATCGCTATCGTGCTCGGCGCGGTGCTGGGATACGCCGCGATCAAATTCCGTGTCGAAGGCAATCCGCTGGTGGACAAGATTGACGCCGTGCTGCCGCAAACGCAGTGCGGACAATGCAGCTATCCCGGCTGCAAGCCTTATGCGACAGCCATTGCAGCGGGGGAGGCGGATATCAATCGCTGCCCGCCGGGCGGCGAGGAGGGCATCCAGAAACTCGCCGATCTGCTTGGCGTGGATTTCAAACCTTTCGGCGGCGATACCAATGCGCCCAAACCCAAGTCGGTCGCCATCATCGACGAGAGCACCTGCATCGGCTGCACGCTGTGCATCCAGGCCTGCCCGGTGGACGCCATCGTCGGTGCGGCCAAGCAGATGCATACCGTCATCGCTTCAGAATGCACCGGTTGCGAGTTGTGCATTGCGCCGTGCCCGGTGGATTGCATCGTTATGTTGCCCATAGAGGAAAAGATCAGCAACTGGAAATGGAAGTATCCGGTGTACACATTGAACGCCGTAGAAACTGATCGAGCAGCAGAGGCGGCACTCCAACGAACTAATGGCCGGGCACCCGGATGAGAAAGCTTTTTCATTTTCACGGCGGTATCCATCCGCCCAGCAACAAGACGCAATCCACACAGACGGCAATTACATCAGCGCCTCTACCAACCAAGCTGACGATACCGTTCCACCAGCACGCGGGTGAAACCGCCAAGCCCGTCGTCAAGGTCGGCGATCATGTGCTGAAAGGCCAGCTGATCGGCATGCCGGACGGTTTTGTTTCGAGCGCGGTGCACGCCTCCACATCCGGCACCATCGCTGCAATCGACATGCAACTCATCGCCCATCCGTCCGGCCTGCCGAATCTATGTGCCACGCTGATACCGGACGGCAAGGATGAATGGGTTACGCTTAATCCAGTCGACTACCGCAGCCACAGTGTTGCAGAATTGCAGCAGCTGTTGCGCATGGCAGGCGTGGTGGGTTTGGGCGGTGCTGCCTTCCCCAGCGACGTCAAGCTGCGCATCGGCAAGCAGAAAATAAAAACGCTGATCCTGAACGGCGCGGAGTGCGAGCCTTACATCACCTGCGACGACATGCTGATGCGCGAACGCGCCGCCGAGATCGTGCAGGGCGCGGAGATATTGCGCTTCATGCTGGATGCGGACGAGGTGCTGTATGGTGTTGAGGACAACAAACCCGAAGCGATCGCCGCATTGCAACAAGCGATCACCGCAAGTAAGTCCGCCCAACAAAACAAGAGCCATGAAGTCATCGCGATACCGACGATCTATCCGGGTGGCAGCGCGAAGCAATTGATACGTGTGCTTACCGGGCTGGAAGTGCCCTCCGGAAAATTGCCCACCGACATCGGCGTGCAGTGCTTCAATGTCGCCACTGCTTATACCGTGCATCGCGCCCTCGCGCACGGTGAGCCGCTGCTGTCGCGCGTCGTCACGATCACCGGCAATGTACGCAAGGCGCAAAATTACGAAGTGCTGATCGGCGTGCCGATCAACGAACTGGTTGCGCTGAGTGTAGCGCTGTCCGATACCAATGGATACATCATGGGTGGGCCGATGATGGGCGTTCCTTTACATGCAATGAATGCACCTGGGCCAGCCGTGCAGGTGCCGGTGGTGAAAGCCACCAACTGCGTGATCGCCGCATCGGCAAAATTATTCCCGCCGCCGCAACCAGCGCTGCCGTGCATACGCTGCACGCGTTGCGTCGAAGTGTGCCCGGCAGATTTGCAGCCGCAGGATTTGTACTGGTTTGCGCAATCGAAAGAGTTTGGCAGAGCTCAGGCGTTCAGCCTGTTCGATTGCATCGAGTGCGGCGCATGCAGCTATGTCTGCCCCAGCCATATTCCGCTGGTACAGTATTACCGTTTTGCCAAGAGCGAGATACGCGCGCGTGAATACGACAAGCTGCTTGCCGATCAGGCGCGCGAGCGGCACGATTACCGCGAACATCGCATCGAGCGCGAGAAGCGGGAAAAAGCCGAGAAGCTGGCTGCCAAGGAAAAAGCCGCACAAGCCGCAAAACTTGCCGCACAACCATTGACGCCGCAACAGCAGACGGAACAAGCCGAACTGGCCGCGCGCCGCGAGCACATCCGTGAAGTCGCCCAATCCGCAGTCGAACATCCCGAGGGCTAACGCACATGTTTTTTTCACCCTTCATCAGCAAACCGGATAGCGTCGCGCAGATCATGCTCAAGGTGATCCTGGCGCTGATCCCCGGCATCGCGCTGTACGTCTGGTATTT
Source organism: Gallionella sp. (assembly GCA_025350405.1). Taxonomy (GTDB): domain Bacteria; phylum Pseudomonadota; class Gammaproteobacteria; order Burkholderiales; family Gallionellaceae; genus Gallionella. The sequence goes on along the minus strand of JANXXX010000177.1, from coordinate 5,103 downwards.
CGGCCCGGCGATCCTGGTGTCGATCACGCTGGCCAGCATCACCGCACTGGCCACCGAAGCGGCCATGCTCAAGCTGCGCAACCGCCCGATCGGACCGTTCCTGAAAGACAACAGCGCGCTCCTCACCGCCTGGCTGCTGGCATTGTCGATTCCGCCGCTGGCGCCGTGGTGGCTGGTGGTGGTCGGCACCGCGTTTGCGATTGCCATCGCCAAGCAGTTGTATGGCGGGCTGGGCAACAACCCATTCAACCCGGCGATGGTCGGTTACGCGGTGCTGATCATCTCGTTCCCGGTGCACATGACGCACTGGCTCGCACCACAGGGACTGGTACTGGCCGAGCTCAGCTTTGCGCAACAACTGCAATATATTTTCTCCGGCGTATTGCCGCCCAGCCTGACGCTGGATGCGATCTCGATGGCTACGCCGCTGGATACGCTGAAGACGCATCTGCACCTTGAAGAATCCGTGCAGCAGATTTTGAATATGCCGATCTATGGACATCTCGGCGGACAAGGCAGCGAGATGGTTGCATTGGGATTCCTGATCGGCGGACTGTATCTGCTCGCCTCGCGCATCATCAGCTGGCACATCCCGGTCGCCTATCTCGGTAGCCTGTTCATCATCGCCGCGATCTTTCACCTGGTTGATCCCACGCATTACGTCGCACCGCTGTTCCACCTATTTTCAGGCGCGGCGATACTGGGCGCGTTCTTCATCCTCACCGATCCGGTCAGCAGCCCCACCACCAACAAGGGGCGCTTGATCTTCGCGGCGGGTGCGGCATTCCTCACCTACATGATCCGCGTGTTCGGCGGATTTCCGGATGGCGTCGCCTTTGCCACGCTGCTGATGAACATCAGCGTGCCGCTGATCGTGCTGTACACCCAGCCGAAAGTTTTTGGCAAAAAAGGAAAGCAGTCATGAGACGCACGATAGCCAAGGCTTCGGTTATCACCGCGCTCAACCTGTTGTTCTTCGCGGTGATCGGCACGAGCGTGCTCGCGATCACCTATCAGCTCACGCACGAGCCCATCGCGCGCAGCGAGGAAGCGGAAAAATTGAAACTGGTCTCGCAGATCGCACCGGTGGAAACTTACGACAATGACATCATCAAGGATACGACAGAGCTCGCGGTGGATAAATTGCTGGGCAACGACGACACCACCATCGCTTATCGCGGTCGTCTGAAAGACCAGCCTTCCATCGCAGTGCTGCAAGTCACTGCGCCGGACGGCTACAGCGGCAAGATCAGCCTGATCGTCTCGATCCGCAGCGATGGCCAAGGGAATGGAAAGATCGGCGGCGTGCGCGTAATATCGCACAAGGAAACGCCGGGCCTGGGTGACTACATCGAGATCGCGAAGAATAAATGGATCACCGGCTTCGACGGTAAATCGCTGGACGATCCCAAAGACAGCGATTGGAAAGTCAAAAAAGATGGCGGGTCATTCGACTACATGGCCGGCGCGACGATCACCCCGCGTGCCGTGGTGAAGGCGGTGCACAAAGCGTTGCAGTATTTTGCGCAGCATCGCGACGAGATGTTTAAACAGATTCCTCCGGCCAATGTGTCGGCTGTGAAGAGTGAAGGAGAAAAGAAATGACCTCTCAAGAATTTAAAGATATTTTATACAGCGGCGTGTGGAAACAAAACACCGGGCTGGTGCAACTGCTCGGCATGTGCCCCATCCTCGCGGTGAGCAGCTCGGTGGTGAACGGCGTCAGCTTAGGTCTGGCGACTGCGATCGTGATGGCGCTGTCCGGCGCAGCCATCGCGCCGATCCGCAACCTCGTCCCGAATGAAGCGCGCATCCCGGTATTCATTTTAATCATCGCGGTGCTGGTCACGGTGATCCAGTTCGCGATGAATGCCTACATGTACTCGCTGTACGTGGTACTCGGCATCTTCATTCCGCTGATCGTCACCAACTGCATCGTGCTCGCGCGCATCGAAGCCTTCGCCGCGAAGAACCCCACGCTGCAATCCGCGCTGGACGGCTTCGCGATGGGTCTGGGCTTGACCGCCGTGCTGGCAGTGCTCGGCGGCATCCGCGAAATCTTCGGCCACGGCACGCTGCTGTCCGGCATCGACCTGGTGTTCGGCGACGCGGCGAAATCCATGGTCATCACCGTTGTGCCCAACTACCACGGCTTCCTGCTCGCGATCCTGCCGCCCGGTGCATTCATCACACTGGGCATGCTGATCGCCGGCAAGAATTGGCTGAACCTGCGCGCCGAACAAAAACTGAAAGGCATCAGCGCAACCATCACGCCGGTGGATGGCGGGTGTGCGCCTGCGGCGCACTGAGCAATTTTCGTGAGTTGAGATTACAAACGTGAAAAGGAAATAATAGACATGGCAATTTCTCCTGAAGAACTTACTGTAATCGGTACTCTCGGCGGTGCTGTTGTTGGCGCTCTTCCGTCTTTTATTTCTTCACTATTAAGTCGAAAGTCAGAAGAAAAAAAGCACTTTAAGGAAATGATAGTGAAAGCGGCCATTGAGAATTGGAAGTTTGTTGCAGAGCATAGCTCATCAAAGGCAATAATGCCGATGGAGCACTACATCATTCACACCGCTAAAATGTGCGAATTTGCATTTGCGGATACGCCGATTACCCCAGAAAGTACTAAAGTGCAGCTTGCAGAAATTGAAGCCATTATGACTGTGCTTACAGAGCATGCACATTCCAAGAGTTCGCGTAAGGTGCAATAAATGTAATGCATTGCACTGGATGTTTTTCAGACCAACCCCATGAACCCCGCCAAACGTCGCGAAATCTTTCTGCGCCTGCAAGCTGTCAACCCGCACCCCACTACTGAGCTGGAATATTCCACGCCGTTCGAGCTGCTGGTCGCGGTGATGCTCTCGGCGCAGGCCACCGATGTCAGCGTGAATGCCGCGACGCGGCATCTGTTCCCGGTCGCCAACACGCCAGAGAAGATCCTCGCGCTCGGCGAGGAAAAGCTGCGTGAGTATATCCAGCGCATCGGCCTGTACAAGACCAAGGCCAAACATGTGATGCAGACCTGCCGTTTGCTGGTGGAAAAACATGGAGGCGCGGTGCCGCAAACGCGCGAGGAGCTGGAAGCTCTGCCCGGCGTGGGCCGCAAGACCGCGAACGTGATCCTCAACACCGCGTTCGGCCAACCCACCATCGCGGTAGATACGCACATCTTCCGCCTCGCGAATCGCATCGGGCTGGCGCCCGGCAAGGACGTGCTGGAAGTGGAAAAGAAACTGCTCAAGTTCGTGCCGGAAGAATTCTTGCACGATGCGCACCACTGGCTGATCCTGCATGGTCGTTATGTGTGCCAGGCGCGCAAACCGAAATGCGGCGCGTGCATCATTTATGATTTGTGCGAATATAAAAAGAAAGAAGTTTGATGCTGTTCAATCCATCGCGCGACGAAGCGCGTTTGTTCCTGTTCGAGTCGTGGCGCAAACGCCGCGCCGGAGAATTGCTCACGCCGCTGGAAGACCTCGCCGGGCAGCTCATCGCCAAACATCCCGAATATTTTTCCGTGCTGGAAAATCCGCAACAGTATCAGGAGCAGGACTACCTGCCTGAACAAGGTGCGACCAATCCCTTTCTGCACCTGATGATGCACCTGACCATCGAGGAACAGATCTCCATCGACCAGCCGGCGGGGATACGCGCGCAGTTCGTGCGCCTGACTCACAAACTGGAATCGGAACACGATGCGCAACACCGCATGATGGAATGCCTCAGCGAGATGATCTGGCAGGCGCAGCGCAATCACACCCAGCCGGATGCGGCGATATACTTCGCTTGTTTGGAGCAACAATGATTAACGGGCACCTCTAAAAATCCAGATTTCATCCCAACTGCTGCGTTGCGTAAAAAATTTCTTGCTTACATATCGTACATATGCGGCGCTACGAAATTTTTTCCACGTTTTGCATTTGGGCGAACTCTGAATTTTTAGAGGCGCCCTAGCGTTGCTTCCATGCTGCGAAGCATCCGCAAATAAGGATGCCCGCAAGTTTTCCGGTCTGGAGAACGCGCGGTAGCCGATTCTATTACTTCCACTGCTTTACTCAGCCTGCCAGACGGCCTTCCTGATAATCCCGGATGGCCTGATAGATTTCCTCTTTGGTGTTCATCACGAACGGCCCATGCTGCATGATCGGTTCGCCGAGCGGCTTGCCGCAGATCAGGATGGCTTTGGCAGGGATAGATGCGCTGAGTGTTACGCCATCGGCCTGCGGTGTGTTGGCGAGTATGCCCATGCGGTTTTCGCCCAAGATTTTGCCGCTGATCGTGAGCGCGCCGCGATAAACATAGACGAAGGCATTATGCGTTGCCGGAAAAGTCGTCGAGAATGTGCTGCCCGCAGGCAGGTCGATGTCGATATACAACGGCTCGGTGTCTTCGCGCGTCATCGCGCCTGTAACGCCGTTGCTGGTTCCCGCGATCACGCGCACGCTGACGCCCTGCCCGGTAACGTAATTGGGAATCTCTTCTTTGGGGATATCGCGATACCAGGCGGGGATCATCTTGCGCCGCGCGGGCAGGTTCAGCCACAGCTGGAAACCTTCCATGACGCCGTTTTCCTGTTCCGGCATCTCGGAGTGGATGATGCCGCGACCGGCGGTCATCCACTGCACGCCGCCGTTCTGCAGCAGACCTTCGTGTCCGGCGCTATCGCGATGGCGCATGCGGCCCGCGATCATAAAGGTGACGGTCTCGAAACCGCGGTGCGGATGGTCGGGAAAACCGGCGATGTAATCGTCCGGGTCATCGCTGTGAAAATTGTCGAGCATCAGGAACGGATCGAGCCGCTGTTGCAGATTTTGCGTCAGCACGCGCGTGAGTTTGACTCCGGCCCCGTCGCTGGTCGCCACACCAGTGATGATGTGTTCTATTATCCGCGATTGCGTGACGGCTTCAAGTTTGGCTGCTAGGGTCATGGGCACACCTCGGTTTGTTTTGAAATAGGTAATTAGGGCGAAACGTAACCAAAATAGATAGTCAGGAAGAGTTTGAAAATATTTTCCTGACGATGATTGTAACGGTATTCGATTTCTTTCAGATACATTGGAAAATGATACCTCGATACGCCCCGATAGTTATACA
>JANXXX010000176.1 GCA_025350405.1 Gallionella sp. | reverse complement strand
TGTATAACTATCGGGGCGTATCGAGGTATCATTTTCCAATGTATCTGAAAGAAATCGAATACCGTTACAATCATCGTCAGGAAAATATTTTCAAACTCTTCCTGACTATCTATTTTGGTTACGTTTCGCCCTAATTACCTTGTATTAACCTTCTGAAAGTTGGAAATGCCTTATTTTGTGTACAGGATATTTGAAAAGCCGATCCGCCGTCTGGAGAAACTGGAGCAGCACGATGCGTTTCGTGCAGCGTCGGATCGGGCCAAGCTGCTGCGTGGTGAGCAGCCCGCAGATGCGTTAGGTATCATCAAAGTGATCTTTGCCGATAATGAATTGCACGCCGAGGATTTGCTCAATCAAGTGCGCGCGGCTGCCCCCAATCCTCATGATGATTAAATAGCGCCTCCCAACCACACGCAATGGATGAAACAGCCTATCGGCAGGCGCTATCAACTTCGATCCAGCGTGCATGCCCATTTGAAAAATCATTGTTAACGCATTGCGTGGCTTGCGCGAAAGCAGAAAAGCGAAATATTGCCGAGCGTGAAGCTGTTTCCTGCAATAGTGCGGAAGCGTTTGACCGTTGTATTTCATTGCGTGATCTGTTGCGGCACAACTTCACGTTCGCGCTGGGCAAGTCGCATATCGAAGGTGCGCTGCCGCATGCGCAGGAAATGCGCATGCAATGCGGCGGCTTGAGAGGATTGCAATTTGTGCTGGATGGCAGTGATGAAGTTGCTGACGTGGCCGCGCTTTTGGCTAGGGCCAGGCAGCGGTTCGGTGAACTGGAGGACATACCATTTTCAGAGATCGTCCGGTTCGTAAAAACCCATTACAAGTCACGTTAGAGTTAATGGCCAGCGGCAATATCGCCGCACTACACAGGAGCTACACAAGCGTCATGTCAGAACAACCCACGGAAATTAAATTACACCAGCAATCCCGTATGCTCGAGATCACTTTCGACGACGATGCATGCTATCAACTGTCCTATGAGTTGCTGCGCGTGTATTCGCCGTCTGCCGATGTCAGCGGACACGGGCCCGGACAGGAGGTATTGCAGACAGGAAAAAAGGAAGTCGGGGTAAGCTCAGTCACGCCGGTGGGCAGTTATGCCATCCAGATCGACTTCGATGACGGACACGATACCGGTCTATACACATGGGAGTATTTATACAAGTTGGGCAAAAATCAGGCTGCGTTGTGGCAGGATTATTTGGCCCGGCTTGCTGCTGCCGGGGCAAGCCGCGAGCCGCGTCCTTAAGTTGGAATTTGTGCAAGCGAGACCATGCAAAAAATACCCGATAAATTAAGTCGGCATAGTTTAAAATCCCATCCTAAACGTTTTAATTGATCCAGGAGCAAGTGATGAGCTTTACAGATACTGATGTGCAGAATGCGTTGAAGAATTTGATCGACCCGAACACCAAAAAAGATTTTGTCAGCGGCAAGTCCGTCAAGAATATCAAGATCAGCGGCAGCGATGTGTCGCTGGATATTCTGCTCGGCTATCCTGCCAAGAGCGTGTGGGACGAGATACGCGCGATGGTCGAAACGCATCTGAAATCGGCATTGCCGGGTGCAGGCAAGGTTAGCGTCAATGTAAGCAGCAAGGTCGTGCCGCATGCGGTGCAGCGCGGCGTGAAGCTGGTGGAAGGCGTGAAGAACATCATCGCCGTGGCAAGCGGCAAGGGCGGCGTGGGCAAATCCACCACCGCAGTGAATTTGGCGCTGGCGCTGGCGGCAGAGGGTGCACGCGTCGGTGTGCTGGATGCCGACATCTACGGGCCTTCGCAACCGACCATGCTGGGCATTTCCGGCCAGCCGGTATCCAAGGACGGCAAATCCATGGAGCCGATGAACAATCACGGCATACAGGCGATGTCGATCGGCTTCATGATCGACGGCGCAGATACGCCCATGGTGTGGCGTGGTCCAATGGTGACGCAGGCGCTCGACCAGTTGCTGCATCAGACGCGTTGGGACAATCTGGATTACCTGGTAGTCGATTTGCCGCCGGGCACCGGCGATATCCAGCTCACGCTGGCGCAGAAAGTGCCGGTCACCGGCGCAGTGATCGTCACCACGCCGCAGGACATCGCGCTGATGGACGCGCGCAAGGGCCTCAAGATGTTTGAAAAAGTCGGCATCAAGATCGTCGGTATTGTCGAAAACATGAGCACGCATATCTGCTCAAAGTGTGGCCACGAGGAACACATCTTCGGCACAGGCGGCGGCGAGAAGATGTGCGCCGATTACAACGTGGAATTTTTGGGTGGTCTGCCGCTCGACATCCGCATCCGTGAACAGGCCGATTCAGGCAACCCCACCGTGATCGCCGATCCGGACGGCAACATCGCCAAGGTGTACAAGCAGATCGCACGCCGCATCGCGGTCAAGGTCGCCGACATGGCGCAGGACCACAGCGCGGCGTTCCC
>JANXXX010000141.1 GCA_025350405.1 Gallionella sp. | reverse complement strand
TTCGTATGCGTCGTCCATCGCCGGATTGGCGTAGACGATGAACGTGAGTTTGCCGGACAGGTTGTCGATCACCGCGAGTTGCTCGGTGAGCATCAGCAGGATGTCGGGTGTACCGATGGTGTCTTTCTTTTGTACCTTGGCCAGACGCGGCTCGATGTAGCGCACCGTGTCATAACCGAAGTAACCGGCCAGTCCGCCAGTAAAGCGCGGCAGGTTGGGCAGAGGCGCGACCTTGAAGCGCGATTGGTATTCGCTGATGAAGTCCAGCGGGTTGTCTACTTCATGGGTGGTTTCATTGTCAGTATGTATCAATGTCACCTGCCTGCCGCGCACTGTGATGCGGGTGTCGGCGGGCAGGCCGATGAAGGAATAGCGCCCGAAGCGTTCGCCGCCCTGCACCGATTCGAGCAGATAGGAAAACGGTTTGTTGGCGAGCTTGAGGTACAGCGACAGCGGCGTGTCGAGGTCGGCGAAGGTCTCCGCAACCAGCGGGATGCGGTTGTAGCCTTGCTTGGCGAGCTCCTTGAACTCTTGTTCGGTAATGGGGTGCAACATAAACGGCTCCTTAAAATATTTCGAAAGCAATGGACGGACGCGTTGCGGCCAGTGAGACTGCACTCACCATCGCCATCCGGTTGGTTTCGAAAAATTAAGAGCCTGTTGATCCATTGTGTAGCTATACGCGTTTGATAAGCGGCAAAGCGGCGGGCAGGTTGGCGATCACTGCGTCCAAAAACAAGCTGTCGACCGGTTCGCCGTGGTTGTATCCGTAAGGTACGCAAAACACCGGGCAACCTGCGGCGCGTGCGGCGACGGTGTCGTTGAGCGAATCGCCGATCAGCAGCAATTTTTCGACCGGCACGCCGAAAAATTTTGCGGCATGCTGCAGCGGCAGCGGATGCGGTTTTTTCTCCGCCAAAGTGTCGCCGGACAGCACGATCTCGAAATACTTTGCCAGGCCGACACCTTTCAACAATGGCTCAGTGTAGCGCGCCAATTTGTTGGTGATGCAGCCCAGACGGAAACCGGCCGCTTTCATCGCATCCAACCCTTCGATCACGCCATCGAAAGGTTTGCTTTGCAACAGCAGCGCAGTGTAATGCTTCTCGAAAATCGGCAGCGCATGGTTATATAGTGCGGCGTCCGGTGTGGCGTGCATGTCGCCGGTCAGCGCGCGCTTCACCAGCCAGCTGATGCCGTTGCCGATATAGCTGGCCAGCAATTCCGTGGGTACCGGCGCGTAATCCATGTCGCGCAACATGCGGTTGGCTGCCTCGGAAAGCTCCGGCGCGGTGTGCAGCAACGTGCCATCGAGATCAATGACGATGGCAGAGATATCCAACGGGAAATGGACTGGTTGCATTATTTCTTGACCTTGGCCAACTCGGCGCGCAACTCGCCGACGACGGTGTCGTAACGGTTCTTGTCTTTGTCGTTACGCTTGCTGAATATTGCGGAACCGGCCACAAAAGTATCCACGCCTGCTTCCGCGACTTCGCGAATGTTCGCCGGGCCCACGCCGCCGTCAATCTCAAGGCGGCAGTTGTATTTGCCCGCGTCTATCATCTTGCGTACTTTGCGTGCCTTGTCCAGCACATGCGGAATGAATTTTTGCCCGCCGAAGCCGGGGTTGACCGACATCAACAACACCATGTCCAGTTTGGGCAGCGTGTATTCCAGTATCTCCAGCGGCGTGGCCGGGTTGAACACCAGGCCGACCTTGCAGCCGCTTTCCTTGATCAGGCCGATGGTGCGGTCGATGTGCTCGGAGGCTTCCGGGTGAAAGGTGATGTAAGTAGCACCCGCCTTGGCGAAGTCGGGGATGATGCGATCTACCGGCTTGACCATCAGGTGCACGTCGATAGGCGCGGTCACGCCATGTTTGCGCAGCGCCTCGCACACCAGCGGGCCTATGGTCAGATTAGGTACATAGTGGTTGTCCATCACGTCGAAGTGCACGATGTCCGCGCCGGAGGCGAGAACGTTGTCGACTTCCTCGCCCAATCTGGCGAAATTGGCGGAGAGTATGCTCGGGGCGATTTGATACATGATGTGTCCTTAAACGTAAGTTAAAAATTCAAAGCGCGTATTCTACCGGTACTTTAGTGGGCTTGATACTTTAGCCAGATATTTTAGCCGGATACTTTACTTGGCAGGATACGCCGAACGACGGCAGCGATGAAGATTGGTGGAGGTGATCAGGATCGAACTGACGGCCTTCTGATTGCGAACCAGACGCTCTCCCAACTGAGCTACACCCCCACGGTCGGCAAGATGCTAAACATAAATCTATCGTTTGGGAAGCGATAACCCGGTTGCGCGGTAAAAGGCAGCAAGGTCGCTCAGGTCCTCGAAAATTCCTGCAGCACCGTCAAAATCATGCCAGTGGGTATAGGGATTGGTGGTGACGTAGGTTTTAATGCCGGACGCAAGTGCTGAGCGCAGGCCATTGTAGGAATCTTCCAGCGCGATGCAATCGGCGGCGGATATACCCAATTTATCCAGCACCCAGAAATAAATATCCGGCGCGGGCTTCTTGTGCGGCACGATGTCGCCGCAGCCGTTGGCGGCAAAATAATCCGCCCAGTTTTTGCCCAGTCCCACTTCCAGTAAAGCGGAAACATTCTCCGGCGTCGTGGTGGTCGCGATGGCGAGCATGATGCCAGCTGCGCGCGCATCTTGGATCAGCTGCTTGATGCCGGGGCGTAACGGGATATGTCCCTCGCCGAGCATGTTGGTGTAGTGCCTGGTTTTTACCGCATGCAGATTTTTTACGAAGTCGTCGAAGTTATCCGGCTTGGTGTAGCCGGTCAGGAAATTCGAGACGAAATACTTGATGCGTTCCTTGCCGCCGGTCACCTTCAATAGTTTGTCATACAGCGCGACATCCCAGTTCCAGTTCAGGCCGCACTCTGCAAAGGCCTTGTTGAATGATTTGCGATGTCCGTCCTCGGTGTCGGCGAGCGTGCCGTCGACGTCGAAAATAATAGCTTTGATAGTCATGATTGAGCTGTTCCGAAAATAAATACTGTCCACAGATTACACAGATTAACGTAGATTAAACGGCGATTTTAATCTGTGTAATCTGCGGGCAAAGTTTTTAACGCATCCCCGGCAGCTTGCCCGCCATCCCTTTCATCATCTTCGCCATGCCGCCCTTGCTGAACATCTTCATCATCTTTTGCATTTGTTCAAACTGGTTGAGCAACTGGTTGACGTGCATCACCTGCACGCCTGCGCCCATCGCGATGCGGCGCTTGCGCGAGGCCTTGATGAGTTCGGGTTTGCTGCGTTCGAGCGGGGTCATCGAGTTGATGATGCCTTCGGTACGGGCGATCTGTTTGTCGTCCACCTTGTTGCCTGCAGCGGCTTGGGAGAGCTGAGAAGGAAGCTTGTCCATCATCGCCGACATGCCGCCCATCTTGCGCATTTGCACGATCTGCATTTTGAAATCGTTGAGGTCGAAGCCTTTGCCGCTTTGTAGTTTCTTGGCAAGCTTTTCGGCTGCGCCGTGATCGACTTCGCGCTGCGCTTCTTCGATCAGCGACAGCACGTCGCCCATGCCCAGCACGCGCGAGGCCATGCGCTCGGGATGGAAGGCTTCCAGGCCATTGGGTTTTTCGCTGACGCCGACAAACTTGATCGGCTTGCCGGTGATCTGGCGCACCGACAGCGCCGCGCCGCCGCGGGCATCGCCGTCCAGCTTGGTGAGGATCACCCCGGTCAGCGGCAGCGCTTCACCGAACGCCTTGGCGGTATTCACCGCATCCTGCCCGGTCATCGCATCAACCACGAACAGGGTCTCGATCGGTTTGAGCGCGGCGTGCAGTTGCTGTATCTCCGCCATCATCGCTTCATCAATCGCGAGACGGCCTGCGGTGTCGACGATCAGCACATCGTGATAATGGCGCTTCGCAAAATCCAGCGCGGCCAGCGCGATGTCCTTGGGCTTTTGGCTGATGTCGGATTCGAAGAAATCAACTTCCATTTGTTTGGCTAGCGTCTGCAATTGCGCTATCGCGGCGGGTCGGTACACGTCGCAACTGACCAGCAGCACTTTTTTCTTTTGCTGGTCGCGCAGCAATTTGGCCAGCTTGCCGCTGGTGGTGGTCTTGCCCGCGCCTTGCAAACCGGCCATCAGGATCACGGCGGGCGGTACGGCGGCAAGATTGAGCGCATCGTTGTGCTCGCCCATCAACTTGGTGAGTTCGCGATGCACCACGCCGATCAGGGCCTGCCCCGGATTCAGGTTGCCGATGACCTCCTGTCCGAGTGCAGCCTGTTTGACTTGTGCGATGAATTCCTTGACGACGGGCAGGGCAACGTCAGCCTCAAGCAGCGCCATGCGCACTTCGCGCAAGGCATCCTGAATGTTGCTTTCGGTGAGGCGCGCCTGGCCGCGCAGAGTCTTGATGACACCGGAAAGGCGTTGGGTGAGATTTTCCAGCATGATTACTTTGCAGAAGTTTGGTGTAGAATTATAGAAGTCTAAAACATCCTGATAAAAATGCACAGCCTTCTTATTCCCGCACTCGCTTTCGTCTCCTACAGTGCCCTTGCTGCCTACTTTTGGTATGCCCAGGCGCGCGGCAAAGGTGACGTGTTGAGCCATGAGACCATCGGTCATTTGGTGCTGATCCCGTTGGCCATGCACGGTTATTTGCTTGGGCAGGATATTTTTTCCGGCGGCGGCTTTGATTTGGGCGTGCTGAACGCGCTGTCGCTGATCGTGTGGCTAACCCTGCTGGTGTACTGGGTGGCGCGCTTCTTCTACCCGATAGGCGGATTCCAGGCATTGGTGCTGCCCGTGGCGGCGGTGACCATGCTGTTGCCTGTGCTGTTTCCATCCGAACATCCGTTGGCGAATACCAATTTGTTTGCCTTCAAGGCGCACATTGGCGCGGCTATGCTGGCGTATAGCTTGTTCACCATCGCCATGTTGCATGCGGTATTGATCTCGCAGGTGGAGAAACGGCTGCATCATCCATCCTTGCCGCGCATCTTGCATAGCCTGCCGCCGCTGCTGACCATGGAGACTTTGTTGTTCCGCTTGATAGCGATTGGTTTCGTGTTGCTGACGCTGACGCTGGCATCTGGTGTATTGTTTTCCGAAGAGATATTTGGCAAGGCTTGGCAGTTCAATCATAAAGTTCTGTTTGGCTTTATCTCCTGGGGTGTGTTCGCTGTATTATTGTGGGGACACCACTTTTACGGTTGGCGCGGGCGTGTTGCGGTGCACTGGACCATGAGCGGCTTCGGGTTTTTGCTGTTGGCTTATCTGGGCAGCAAGTTTGTTATCGAGGTGTTGCTCCACCGTTAAGAACCCATAACTTTTCCTCGTGTGGTTTTCCCATGTATTTTCTCAGGGTTGCACGAAGTACCCAAAATGTCGTAGAATCCGCGCCCTTTCGCTGGGCTAACTAAATTAGGTAGGTTTCATATGGTAATCATTCGTCTTTCCCGTGGCGGTTCCAAGAACCGTCCATTTTTCAATGTCGTCGTCGCTGATTCGCGCAATCGCCGCGATGGCCGCTTTATCGAACGTGTCGGCTTCTACAATCCGCTGGTAGCGGAAGGTCAGGAAGCGCTGCGTCTGCAACTGGAACGCGTTACTCATTGGCAAAGCAAGGGCGCGCAATTGAGCGACACCGTTGCCAAGCTGGTCAAGCGCGCCGGTGCATCAGCAGCAGCCTAACGACACCGGCTCCATGGTGATCATGGGGCGTATCGCAGCGGCACACGGTATTCGCGGTTGGGTCAAGATTCAGCCGTATACCGAGTACCTTGATAGCTTGCTGGATTATCGAACCTGGTGGATCGGCCAAGAACACGGCCCGTGGCGCGAGGTGGCAGTTCAGCAGTGCGAGGCGCATAACAAGACGCTGGCCGCACAATTGCCGGATTGCCCGGATCGTACCGCTGCTGAAAAGTTGAAGGGTTTGTTGATCGCCGTGCCGCGCAGCAGCTTGCCGCAGCACACAGCAGATGAATACTACTGGTCGGACTTGATCGGTCTTGCGGTGGTGAATGAAGCGGGCGAGCAACTGGGAACGGTGGCGAACTTGCTGGAGACCGGCGCGAACCAGGTGTTGAGTGTGAAGCCGCTGTTGGACAAAACAAAGACTGGGTCGAGCAAGACAGAGACCGGCGGAGAAATTTTGATCCCGTTCGTAGAGAGCGCGATCAAGCAGGTGGATGTGAAGAACAAGATCATCCATGTGGACTGGTCGGCGGATTACCTGAGATGATTTTTGATGTCATCACTTTGTTCCCGCAAATGTTCGATGCGCTGACGCAATACGGCATCACGCGGCGTGCGGCAGAACAGGGCAATTATGTTTTAAAGACGTGGAATCCACGGGATTTCACTACGGACAATTACCGCACTATTGATGATCGCCCCTACGGTGGCGGTCCCGGAATGGTGATGCTGGGCGAACCGCTGGCAGCCGCGATCAACGCGGCCAAGCAGCGACAAGTGGCCAGCGGTGTGAAAAAAAGCCACGTGGTGTATTTATCACCGCAAGGCAGATTGCTGACCCACTCGGTTGTTAAAGAGTTGGTGGCGCAACAAGATGAAGGGTTGATCCTGCTGGCGGGACGTTACGAAGGCATAGATGAACGCCTGATCCGCCAGTGTGTGGATGTGGAGATTTCCATCGGCGACTATGTGTTGTCCGGTGGCGAGTTGGCGGCGATGGTGTTGATAGACAGTTTGGTGCGGCAATTGCCCGGTGTGTTGGGCGATGCCGATTCAGCCGAACAGGAATCATTTGTGCAGGGCTTGCTGGATTGTCCGCACTACACCCGCCCGGAAGTGTTTAATGGTGAAGCCGTGCCCCCGGTGTTGTTGTCTGGCAATCATGCAGACATACAGCGCTGGCGGCTTCAGCAGTCGTTGGGCAGGACGTGGTTGCGCAGGCCGGATCTATTGGCCAAGCGTGATTTGACAAAAGAGGAGTCTGGGCTTCTGGCAGCGTTCCAGAAGGAACAAGACCCGCAAAAAAAGGAGTAGCAAAGTGAATTTGATCGAAATATTGGAACAAGAAGAAATCGCCCGTCTGGGTAGCAAGATTCCCCAGTTCTCGCCCGGCGACACTGTCGTCGTGAATGTGAACGTGGTCGAAGGCGAGCGCAAGCGTGTCCAGGCTTTTGAAGGTGTCGTGATCGCCAAGCGCAATCGCGGCCTGAATTCCGGCTTCATCGTGCGCAAGATTTCAGCCGGTGAAGGCGTGGAACGTACTTTTCAGACCTACTCGCCTATCATCGCCAGCATAGAAGTGAAGCGTCGCGGTTCGGTGCGTCGCGCTAAACTTTATTACCTGCGCGACCGTTCCGGCAAGTCGGCACGTATTAAGGAAAAACTGGCAATGCGTTCTGCAACTGCTGAATAAGTTTGTTGCAAGAGGCGTTTAAAAACGGGAGGCGTTGCCTCCCGTTTTTTATTTGTGCGCTATGATTCACATATGAACTATCAGGCTAAACTCGTCGTTCCTTTTGGAGTGCTTGGAATCCGTTGCGCCGGGGATACGCTGACGGGTATTGATTTTCTCCCTGCCAATGACAAGCCACAGCACGCGACCAGTGCGTTTGCCGCAAACGTGTGCAAGCAATTGCTGCGTTATCTCGAGAATCCTGACGCGCAATTTACTGTGGCGCTCAAACCAAGTGGAACGCCCCACCAGCAAAAAGTCTGGCAAGCCATGTGCAATATCCCGCGTGGAGAGACGCGCAGCTATGGCGAGCTGGCCCTCGAACTGAAATCCGCCGCGCAAGCCGTCGGCCAAGCCTGTGGCGCGAATCCGATACCCATCATCATCCCCTGTCACCGAGTGGTGAGTAAGTCCGGTCTGGGTGGATTCATGGGCCATGCGAGCGGTGAAGCTCTGGACATCAAGCGCTGGCTGCTGGCACATGAACAACACTGAACTGCTAGACGAATTCTGTGACAACCTGTGGCTGGAAGACGGTCTGTCGCGCAACACGCTGGACAGCTACCGGCGCGACCTGACCAAATTTGCCGCGTGGTTGGAAAAACAACGCGACGCCTCCATTACGCAAACCACGCACGGCGACATACAAGGCTTTCTCGCGCATCTGGTCGTCGTACAAAAAGCCAAGCCCAGCAGCACCGGACGCAACATTTCTAGCCTCAAGCGGCTGTTCCGCTATTTGCTCAGGCAAGGCAAGATTGCCACCGACCCCACGCTGCAGATCGACACACCCAAGCTGCCGCGCAACTTGCCCAAAAGCTTGACTGAATCAGATGTCGAACAACTGCTCAACGCGCCAGACATACAAACCCCGTTGGGTCTGCGCGACCGCACAATGTTCGAAGTGTTGTACGCCACCGGCCTGCGCGTGTCCGAATTGGTCACGCTGCGCACCACGCAGGTGAGCATGGACATGGGTGTGGTGCGCGTGATGGGCAAGGGCAGCAAGGAGCGGCTGGTGCCGTTGGGCGAAGAAGCGTTGGACTGGCTGCGCCGCTATCAGGCGGATGGACGCGGCGTGTTGCTGGGCAAGCTGATGAGCGATGCGTTGTTCGTCACCGCACGCGGCGAAGGCATGACGCGCCAGATGTTCTGGTATCTGATCAAGAAATACGCCAAGCAGGGCGGGCTAAACAAGCCGATGTCGCCGCATACTTTGCGTCACGCCTTTGCCACGCATTTGCTGAACCACGGTGCGGACTTGCGCGTCGTGCAGATGTTATTGGGTCACGCGGATATTTCCACCACACAGATCTACACCCACGTAGCGCGTGAGCGCCTCAAGCTGTTGCATGCGCAACATCATCCGCGCGGCTGAGTTCTCGCTACGCTCAAGCAAAAACAGACAGTATTAAAAAAGGGGATTTGACTCTGGACAGGGCGAGTCCTATTCTGCAATCTTGAATATCGCCGACCCTTTGAATATGACCGCCAAAAAATCTGCGCAACATCAGTCAGGCAAGGTGAAGCCATCTCACCGCATGGTATTTTTTGTGTCGGATGGCACCGGTATCACCGCCGAAACTCTGGGTAAGGGTCTGCTCTCCCAGTTCGAGGGAATAAACTTTCGCCAGATGCGATTTCCTTTTGTGGACAGCCCCGAAAAGGCAGCGGACTGTCTGTTGCGCATCCGTGAAGTAAACGAGCAGGATGGTATCCGTCCGCTGGTCATCATGACCATGATGAACCCGGAGATCAGCGCGATCCTGCGTCAAGGGGACGCACTGTTTCTGGATCTGTTCGATGTCTTTATCGCGCCGCTGGAAAAGGAACTGGGTATGCATTCGGCGCATACCGTCGGACGTTCACATGGGCAAAGCAGTCGTGAATACACCAGTCGCATCGCAGCAATGAGTTTCGCGCTTGCGCACGACGACGGCATTTCCGCTGCCGATCTGAAAAATGCCGACGTGATACTGGTCGGCGTTTCGCGTTGCGGCAAGACCCCGACCAGCATGTATCTGGCTATGCAATTCGGCCTCAGGGCCGCGAACTATCCGCTGATACCCGAAGATTTTGAGCGTGGCCGTCTGCCCGATACTTTGCTGCCTTTCCGCGGCACGCTGTTTGGATTGACCATCGCGCCGGAACAATTGCACCGTATTCGCCAGGAGCGCCGGCCGGACAGCAACTATGCCGCACTGGAAACCTGCCGCCGTGAAGTCGCCGCTGCTGAACGCATGATGAAGCGCGAAGGTATAGAATGGTTCGATATGACGTCGCGTTCGATCGAAGAAATTGCCGTGCAGATTATTCAGGCGATCAATAAAAAAGAATGAGCATCAAATCAGAGACGAGCAGGAGAGCAGACATGCAACCGTATGTGATTCCATTTCAGTCGCTGGGCATCGCTGACATAGATCAGGTCGGCGGCAAGAACGCTTCGCTGGGCGAGATGATCAGCAACCTCAGCGCCTCTGGCGTGTGCGTGCCCGGCGGCTTTGCCACTACTGCGCATGCCTACCGTGATTTTCTGCAAGCCAATGGCCTCGATCAACTCATCAAGCAGACGCTGGCAGCGTTGAATGTGGAAGATGTGAATGCGCTGGCCAAGACCGGTGCAGAGATACGCCGCTGGATATCGGCAGCTTCTCTGCCGCCAAAACTTGAGGAGGAAATCCGTCTGCATTACACCAAGCTCGCAGCGGGGAGCGACGCCAGTTTTGCAGTGCGTTCATCCGCGACCGCAGAAGACCTGCCGGATGCATCCTTTGCCGGACAACAGGAGACCTTTCTTAATATCCACGGCATAGACAATATCCTGCATGCGATCAGGGAAGTGTTTGCCTCGCTATACAATGACCGCGCCATTTCCTATCGCGTTCACACCGGCTATACGGATTCTGGTGTCGCGTTATCGGCGGGCGTGCAGCGCATGGTGCGCTCCGATTTGGGCGCATCCGGCGTGATGTTCACGATGGATACCGAGTCCGGATTCCGCGACGTGGTGTTCATCACCGCTTCATATGGCCTAGGCGAAATGGTGGTGCAGGGCGCGGTGAACCCCGATGAATTCTACGTGCACAAGCAGCAGCTCGCCGCCGGTTATCCCGCGCTGGTGCGCCGCAGCATCGGCTCCAAGCAACAGCGCATGGTGTTCCACGAAGACCGTGCCGCCGGACGCTCCACGAGCATCGAAGAAGTCCCGCAGGCAGAGCGCGACAAATTTTCCCTGAATGACAAAGAAGTGCTGGAGCTGGCCAGACATGCGATGGCTATCGAGCAGCATTACGGCAGGCCGATGGACATCGAGTGGGGCAAGGATGGCCTGGACGGCAAGCTCTACATCCTGCAAGCGCGACCTGAAACGGTCCAGTCACAGGTCATTGCGGGCGGCGCGGAAAAATTCCGTCTCAAGCAGCGCGGCGAAGTGTTGATCGAAGGCCGCGCAATCGGCCAGAAGATCGGCGTCGGGCCGGTGCGCCTGGTGGCGAGCGCCGCGGAAATGGATAAGGTCAAAGCGGGTGATGTTCTTGTCACGGACATGACGGACCCCAACTGGGAACCGGTGATGAAGAAGGCGTCGGCCATCATCACCAATCGCGGCGGGCGCACCTGTCATGCCGCTATCATCGCGCGCGAACTGGGCATCCCGGCTATCGTGGGTTGCGGCCACGCGACAGAATTGCTCAAGGAAAACGAGATCGTCACCGCATCCTGCGCGGAAGGCGATACGGGTTTTGTTTACAAGGGTAAGCTGCTGTTTGAAGTGACACGGCAGGATGAAAAGGTGCTGCCGGAAATACCGGTCAAGCTGATGCTCAATGTCGGCAATCCCACGCTGGCTTTCGAGTTTGCGCAGATGCCTTCCGCCGGCATCGGTCTGGCACGCCTGGAATTCGTCATCAACAACCTGATCGGCATACATCCCAAGGCCGTGCTGCAATTCAAATCCCTGCCTGCAGAACTCAAGGCTGCGGTGCTGAAACAATCACGCGGCTATACCGATCCGCTTGCGTTTTATGTTGAAAAATTGACCGAGGGAATCGCCACGCTCGGTGCTGCATTTTGGCCCAAGCCCGTCATCGTGCGCCTGTCAGACTTCAAGTCCAACGAATATCGCAAGCTGCTGGGCGGCGAGCTTTTCGAACCGCTGGAAGAAAACCCGATGCTGGGTTTTCGCGGCGCAGGGCGCTATGTCGCGCCGAGCTTCAGGGATTGCTTCGAACTGGAATGCCGCGCAATGAAAAAAGTCCGCGACGTGATGGGCTATACCAATGTCGAGATCATGATCCCGTTCGTGCGCACGGTGCAAGAGGCGCGCGAGGTCGTCGAGCTGTTGGCGCAACACGGTTTGAAGCGCGGCGAAAATGGCTTGCGCCTGATCATGATGTGCGAGATCCCATCCAACGCGCTGCTGGCCGAAGACTTCCTGCAATATTTCGACGGCTTCTCGATAGGCTCGAACGATTTGACTCAGCTGACACTGGGGCTGGACAGGGATTCCAGCCTGGTGGCAAACCGCTTCGACGAACGCGATGCCGCAGTTAAAAAACTTTTGGAGATGGCCATCAGCACCTGCAACCGGATGGGCAAATATGTGGGTATCTGCGGGCAAGGCCCGTCCGATCATTTTGATTTCGCATTGTGGCTGATGGATATCGGCATACAGTCAATGTCGTTGAACCCGGATACTTTACTGGAGACTTGGAGGAAATTGGGGGAGGCACATCCGGGGAGGTAACCGGGTGGCGCACAGGGTTAGGTTTACTTATCCCACCAGTTTCCCGTTGCTGTTAAAAATTTAAATGTTTTTATCTCTGGGTCGATTTCGTATTGGGCAATGTTTGTTTTTCGCATTTTCCAAGAAATGACCGCCTTACCAGGGGGAAAAAGACTGACAAGATGTGCTTTGGTTAGAATGAAAGCAGTGATTGAGTCGGCTTCATCGACTACGAGGGCGAAGTATGGTTTGCAATTGAATGCTTGGCACGCAGCGTCAAGTTTTTCCAAATTGTCGTTCGCGATATTCAGCGAGCTACCATCCGTGCCGGTATTGCGTGAGCGGGACTTTACAGAGATTCCCATTACTTCTTGATTGTGTGGATTTCGGGCGATTATATCGAGACCCACATGATCTACGAGGGCGCACTCGAAACCATGTTTTGAAAACCAATAAAGAACGAGACGTTCAGCGAAGTCGCCTGTGATCTTTGAGTGTCGCGAACTTTTGGTGATCTTCATAAAAACCTAAGGTAATTTAGATGACCGAAATGCGGTTATTAAGAAACGACATCATTTTATCTGTCCGCGCTCAATACTGATCCCCACCATCTTGCAATTCCGTATCGCCTGCAGTTTGGCGACGCTGACTTTGACCCACGGGGCGTTGAAGTCCTTGAGGATGATTTGTGCGATGTGTTCGGCCAGCGTTTCCAGCAGCGAAAAGTGTCCTTCGCTCAACACGGTCTGGATGTGCTGCGCGACATCGGCATAATCCAGCGCGTCGTTGATGTCGTCGCTGGTGCAGGCGCGGCTGTTGGGCAACGCGATGTCGAGGTCGATCTGCAAGGTTTGCGGCACGACTTTTTCACGCTCATATATTCCGATGAGTGTGGTGACCTTAAGTTCGCGTAAAAAAATGATGTCCATGATTTCGCTGGTTGGTGGCCAACAGGTGTTTCGCGTAAAATCCGCGCTTATTCAATTCTAAGGCATTCCCGATGTTGACCATAGTTTTTGTGATTGCAGCATATCTGTTGGGTTCAATTTCTTTCGCGGTCGTTACCAGTAAACTCTTTGGCCTTGCTGATCCGCGCACCTACGGTTCCGGCAATCCCGGCGCGACCAATGTGTTGCGCAGCGGCAAGAAAGCAGCAGCAGCGTTGACGTTGTTTGGTGATGCGGCAAAGGGTTGGCTGGCGGTGTTTCTGGCGATACAGTTTTCGCCGAGCAATGTCTCATACACGATGCTGGCTGCGGCTGTGGCACTGGCGGTGTTCATCGGACACTTGTTCCCAGTGTTCCTGCGCTTCAAGGGCGGAAAGGGTGTGGCGACGGCACTTGGTGTGTTGCTCGCGCTGAATGTTTGGCTGGGGCTGGGTGCGCTGGCGACTTGGGTGTTTATGGCGCTGGTGTTTCGTTACTCGTCGATGTCGGCCTTGGCCGCTGCTATTGGTGCACCGATCTACGCAACTCTGCTGGGTTTGCCACGGGAGTGGGTGCTGGCAGCAGGCATCATGTCGCTGCTGCTGATCTGGCGGCACAAGAGCAATATCCAGAATCTGCTGGCAGGGAAGGAAAGCAAGATCGGCAGCAAAAAGGCCGGCTAATTTCGCAGCACGATTTCCTGTAAATCCCAGCGCGGTTTGACGTTGAAGCGATAATCTTTTTTGTCTTGTTGTTGCGCAAATCTTAGCGCGCCGGCGAAGGCGATCATCGCGCCGTTGTCGGTGCAGAATTCCAGATCGGGATAAAACACCTTGCCGCCGCGCTTGCCGATGTCTTTGTTCAAACGCTCCCGCAATAACCGGTTCGCGCCCACGCCTCCTGCAACCACCAGTTGATCGAGGCCGGTGTGCGTCAACGCGGCGAGTGCCTTATGTGCCAGCACATCGACGATGGCTTCCTGCACAGCGCAGGCGATGTCGGCGCGGGTTTGTTCGTCGTTACTGCTTTGCTTCACCAGTGTCAGCACCGCCGTTTTTAATCCGCTGAAACTGAAATCCAGATCGCCGCTGTGCTGCATCGGTCGCGGCAACTTGTATAGGCCGGGACGACCCGACGCGGCAAGTTTCGCCAGCGCGGGGCCACCCGGATAATTTAGGCCCAGCAGTTTCGCGCTCTTGTCGAACGCTTCACCTGCCGCGTCATCCAATGTTTCGCCGAGCAAGGTATACAGCCCCACGCCGTCCACGCGCATCAGTTGCGTGTGCCCACCGGAAACCAATAAGGCAACAAATGGAAATTCGGGTGCGGGGTCGGACAGCAATGGGGAGAGCAGATGACCTTCCAGATGGTGGATGCCTATGGTGGGGATGTCGAGCGCGTAGGCCAATGCGTTTGCGACGCTGGCGCCAACCAGCAGTGCACCACCCAGACCGGGGCCCTGCGTGTAGGCGACCGCACTAATCTGATCGAGCGACACATCGGCTTCGCGCATGACCTGGCGCACCAGCGGGATGACGCGGCGGACGTGATCGCGTGAAGCGAGCTCGGGAACAACGCCGCCATATTCATTGTGCATCGCGACCTGCGTATACAGCGCGTGCGCCAGCAAGCCACGCCCCATCTGATAGAGCGCGATGCCGGTCTCATCGCAAGATGATTCGATTCCGAGAGTGATCAAAGGCATTTATTGGTTTTTTTCTTATGGGCCTGCATTGTAGTAAATATCAGGGTTGCGCAGCGAATGCGCAAATAATATGAAAATATTTCAGAAAAGTATTGACGAGAGTTTTTACATCTCTATAATGCGCACCTCTTCGCTGACCGGCAGTTTATCCGGACAGCCTGTTCTTTAAAAAACAAACAAACAACCGACGAGTGTAGGTGCTTGGTTTTTGGGAAGTTTCCGAGTCCCCTTAATGTAAATTTGGGGGTGAGGGAACGACTTTTAAAATATAGTAGTACCTTACACAAAGTCGAAACAAATC
>JANXXX010000140.1 GCA_025350405.1 Gallionella sp. | reverse complement strand
TAATGGAATATCAGATTGCCGAACAAGTTGGACTGCTTCCTGTTTGTATTCCTGACTGTATTTTCTGCGCTTGTGCATCGTTTACCTCCGAGTTTATTATCACTCTTAATGAGGTATCCGTTAAATCGGGGTAAAACCACTTCACGTTGAAATAAAACTAGGTTGCGCTCCATTGAGTCAAGTAAGGCAGCAACATTGTAGTTAGATTTCGTATCAAATATTCTCCCCAAAGACATATATGCAGAAGATTGAAGAGCTGCACCACAAGATATCCAAAATGTAGGTGTTGTGTTCAATCTATGGAGCAATTTTTTTCGACTTGGATACCGCATGCTGAAAAGCCATCTCAGCATAAATGTACCGTGCAGCAACTCCAGATTCTTGACGGAAATTTTCCAGTTGAACTTCAAAGTCGTGGTGACGAGCCATTAATGTGTTCAACGTTAAGTAGATGGCAAAAATGCCAAGTATTCTGGCGTAGCTTGCCGCATAAACTGAAGCATCATTTTTACTCCATCAATTCTCAAGAGCGCGATCATCTTGACACTGCGGCTATTCGCCCTGTGCCAGCCGTTGCTTGGAGAGTGCGGGGTTCTGCGCGAAGTAACGTTTAATGCCCCCCAGAATCGCATTGGCGATTTTCATCTGGTAAGCCTTGTCGTTCAGGCGGCGTTCTTCGTCGGGGTTGCTGATGAAAGCGGTTTCGACCAGGATGGATGGGATGTCTGGCGATTTCAGCACGGCGAATCCAGCCTGTTCGACCCGTCCACGATGCAGGTCGTTGATGCCCCCCAGTTCTGTCAGCACATGTTTGGCCAGTTTCATGCTGTCGGTAATGGTGGCGGTCTGTGACAGGTCGAGCAAGGTGCGCGCCAGATAGACATCTTTCATTGCGAGGTTTACGCCGCCGATCAGATCCGCTTCGTTTTCTTTTTTCGCCAACCAGCGTGCGGCAGTGCTGGTTGCGCCGTGTTCGGACAAGGCAAATACCGACGAACCGCGCGCATTTGATTTGATGAAGGCATCCGCGTGGATGGAGATGAATAAATCTGCGTTCACCTTACGCGCTTTGGCGACGCGCCCAATCAGCGGGATAAAGTAATCGCCATCGCGGATCAGTATGCCGTGCATATTCGGTACCTCATCGACCAGCGCTTTTACCTTGCGTGCAATGGCCAGTGTCACATTTTTCTCGCGCGAGCCATGCCTTCCCCGCGCACCCGGGTCTTCGCCACCGTGTCCGGCGTCGATTGCGATGACCAGGGTGCGAGCACGCACCTCGGGCTGATTGGGCGTTGCTGTTGCGCTGGCAAGCGGTGTATCACCCTGTGGTTTGTCTTTGGCAGATGCTTCTGGAGCGTCGACTTTTGGTTTCTCGAGCAAAGCCATCAGCGGGTCAAGCGGGTGGGCTGGATACACATCCAGTACCAGGCGATAGCCGTATTCGCTGACCGGGTTGAGAACGAATAACTGGGGGTTTGCTTCACTTTTCAGGTCTAGCACCAAGCGCACCACGCCGGGCTTGAAACGCCCAACACGCACGCTTTTGATGTAAGGATCGTCGTTTCCAATCAGCTTGGCCAAGTCGTCAAGCGCGTGACCAAGTTCTACTTTCTCCAAGTCGATGACTAAACGTTCAGGATTGCTCAGATTGAACATGTTGTGGCGGATGGCCTGTTTGGATTCGAGCGTCAGCCGCGTGTAATCCTGAGCGGGCCAGACGCGTGCTGAAGTGACGGTAATGGCGGCGTGTGCTCCAGGTATCCAAAGCAGGGGGAGCCAGAGTAGAACTAACAGTGTGGCAAGTTTTAAAGCCGCTTTAAGCATTCTCTTCCTGTTGGTGTGTGGGCTTGAAGCTCTACCTTACGACCTTGCGCCAGAATTTCAAAGTCTATTTTCACATCGGCCTGGGGGATCAATCCCAGCGCGTGTTCCGGCCATTCGATGAAAAATATATTGTGCCCGTCAAATTCATCGCGGAAACCGGCTGCTTCCCATTCGTCCTCGTCGTGCAGACGATACAAGTCGAAGTGGCGCAAGTCTAACCCGGCAGCATGATACGGCTCAACCAGTGTATAAGTGGGACTTTTTACGCGACCGCCGTAACCCAGCGCATTCAGCACGCCGCGCACCAGTGTGGTTTTGCCCGCGCCCAGATCGCCATGCAGATAGATCACCATGCCGGGTTTGAGGCGTTTCGCGAGGCGCTGCGCCAACGCGATGGTCGCGCTTTCGTCGGCGAGATTCAGGCTGATTCGGCTATCATCGTGTCTATGCAAAAAGAAAGTCCTCGACAAGTTGATTATCCGGCTCTCGCCGTACAGATACGTGCATGGGCCCATGAGCTTGGATTCCAGGCGGTGGGCATCAGCGATACCGATTTATCGACGGCTGAAAGCGGATTGCAGGAATGGCTCGCACTCGGCTTGCACGGTGAAATGGATTATATGGCAAATCACGGCACCAAACGCAGCCGTCCTGCGGAGTTGATCCCTGGCACCTTGCGCGTGATTTCATTGCGTATGAACTACGCTCCTCCCGATGCACGCGACAGTTGGCAGGTATTGGCAGAGGGGGGTCGCGCTTTCATTTCTCGTTATGCTTTGGGGCGTGATTACCACAAGGTACTGCGCACTCGTCTGGCTAAACTGGCGGATAAAATTCATGAGGTGGTAGCGGAATTTGAAGGGCGGGTCTTCACCGACAGTGCGCCGGTGATGGAAGTGGAACTGGCGCGCAAAGCCGGATTGGGCTGGCGCGGCAAGCACACCTTGCTGCTATCGCGCGAACACGGATCATGGTTTTTTCTCGGCGAGATTTACCTGAACCTGCCACTACCAATAGATGCCCCACAACCGGGACACTGCGGAACCTGCACGCGCTGCATCGAGATATGCCCCACCCGGGCGATCATCGCGCCATACCGGCTGGATGCGCGCCGCTGCATTTCCTATCTCACCATCGAACTCAAGGGCAGCATCCCGCTTGAGCTGCGTCCGCTGATCGGCAACCGCATCTATGGTTGTGATGATTGCCAGCTGGTGTGCCCCTGGAATAGTTTTTCTAAAATTGCGCTTGAGCCGGATTTTGCGGTGCGTCACGGGCTGGACGATGTGTCGCTAGTGGAGCTGTTCGCGTGGGATGAAGCCGAGTTCAATACCAAGCTCGCGGGCAGCGCCATCTATCGCATCGGTTATGAGCAATGGCTACGCAATATCGCCGTGGCATTGGGTAATGCACTCACGAGTTCTGAGATCGTTGCGGCATTGCGTTCACGCGCCGAGTATCCGTCAGAGCTGGTGCAGGAACACGTGGCTTGGGCGTTGACTCGGCATGATGGTTAACTCTCTTGTTTGTAACGGAGGTGGTTGATGTTGTGTTCCGGTGTCTACCACGGAGGAACTTGTAGCGTCGTTAACACTTTACCATCGCTCTTCCCGACAACGACTGCGATGTTTTGATATTTTGCGCGCAGGGGTATGAAGCCCAGGTCTGCTTCTGTCCGTCCAGTGGTACTGATTGCTTTCTCTATCTCGACTACTCGATCGGGATTTAGCTTTATGAGTTCGGCAATAGGTTTGGCAACTTGAGCGGCTACTGACATGTGGTCGGCGTATGGCTGGTAGTACTGGGGGAATTGGGGTAAATCCTTGCCGGAAAAGGGACCCATTACCACCTCGTTCCTTGCCTTAATATCAGTTGGCATTTCGGTGTATACGTAAACTGGGCCGGTGAGTGGTAGCGAACGGTAGTCTGGGTATTTGGCTTTGGCTATATCTTCATCGCTCAGCATATTGGCCGTGACCAGATCGAAAGAGTCCTTGCTGAATACCACAAATACCGGACGTGCGTGGAATATGATGCTCGCGCCATAAATCAGCGCGGAAATTTGCAGGAGAGCTATGACTGAAAAATCGAACGTCAATGCTTTGCGACTTTTCCCGGGGCTAAAAATTATCAGGGTGATGAGCGGCCCTAGTGATACGTCCACTCCCAGTAATATCAGCAGGACTTGATGGCCTCCAACAGCAGAGAAGAAGGGGGGAGCATACCAGAGCAGTAGCATGAGTGTAAGCACAGCTATCGAGACCGCTGCGCTCAGAGACAGGTGGATGAAAGAAGCTTTCCAGCGTGACATCATATAAAAATATCAATATGGGACAAGAGGCGGTGCAATTGAAGCCGGACTTGAAATCTTAAAATCAATATTCATTGCTAATTATGCCGTATAAATAAACCGTTCGCGCAACTCTTCCAGATTTAACTCTCGCAAAATCTCCCTCAGTCTCTCCTGCGCATTTTTTCGTGGGGTATCTTTACGGCTGGCGATGATAAGTTCGTTCTTCATCGAGTGTTCCCAGCCGACCAGTTCTGTCACCGTAACTTGATAACCATGCGCTTCCAGTTGCAGGCAGCGCAATACGTTGGTGAGGTGGCTGCCGAATTCGCGGGTATGAATCGGGTGCCGCCAGATTTCCGACAGCGGAGTTTTGCCGAACGATTGGTTTTTGTTTTTGTTCAACATCGCGGCAACCTCGGCTTGGCAGCATGGCACCAGTACGATGTATTGGGCGTGCTTGTGCAACGCAAATTTGATCGCGTCGTCGGTGGCGGTGTCGCAGGCATGCAGGGCTGTGACGATATCGATCCGCTCGGGAAGCAATGGCGAATGGATGGATTCTTCCACCGACAAATTTAAAAATGTCATGTGTGCAAAGCCGAGCTTGGCCGCCAGTTTTTGTGATTTGCTGACCAAGGTTTCGCGTGTTTCGATGCCGTAAATGTGGCCGCAGACATGTTCGGTTTGGCGCAGCTTCAGGAATAGATCGTAGATAATGAACCCCAGATAAGACTTGCCCGCGCCGTGATCTGCCAGCGTCAGGTCGTTCCGGTTCGAGAGTACTGCATTGAGCAGCGGCTCGATGAAATGAAACAGGTGATAAACCTGTTTCAGTTTGCGCCGACTATCCTGGTTGAGTTTTTCGTCACGCGTCAGGATATGCAGCTCTTTGAGCAGCTCAATGGATTGATGGGGTTTTATTTCGGTGGAGAGGTTCATGGTCTTTTGCGCTTTAGCCGAATTTCAGCTTCATCATCAGCACGATCCCGGCCAATAGCAAAGTGATTGAATTGGCGACGATGATAGGCCACGATTCCATCAGGATGCCATAGCCCAGCCACAACACGACGCCCAGTGTAAATAGTGCGTACATGCCGAGAGAAATATCAGCGGTGTGGCGGGAGCGCAATACTTTCCACACCTGTGGGATGAATGATGAGGTCGTGAGCGCTGCTGCGGCACTGCCTATCCAATCAGTAATGATCATGAGGGCTACTTTGTTGTTTCATTGAGCGGCGATTATAGCGTTGCTGCAAATAGGTGCGGCGTATGAATAGCGGACGTAGGCAAGCTGAGTACCTGTTAAGTTGCGTGGCACATGCGGGGAAATAAAAGATGCATATAGTATTTGACGACGCAAAGATGCTTTGCTATAGTGGTGGTCTTCGCTGACGCGGGGTGGAGCAGCTCGGTAGCTCGTCGGGCTCATAACCCGAAGGTCATAGGTTCAAATCCTGTCCCCGCAACCCTCAGCCGTTCTTTAAAAAACAAACAAACAACCGACGAGTGTAGGTGCTTGGTTTTTGGGAAGTTTCCGAGTCCCCTTAATGTAAATTTGGGGGTGAGGGAACGACTTTTAAAATATAGTAGTACCTTACACAAAGTCGAAACAAATC
>JANXXX010000133.1 GCA_025350405.1 Gallionella sp. | reverse complement strand
GATCCTCGACATCGGACATTGGGTGATCGAGACTGCCTGCCAACAGTTGGCAGAATGGGAACAGCATGAGCAGACGCGCTATCTGACTCTTGCGATCAATGTCAGTGCGCATCAATTCCGCATGCCCGATTTCGTGGGGCGGCTGGAAGAGGTGGTCGCCCGCTATGGTGTCGTTCCCAACCGCTTGAAGCTGGAATTGACCGAGAGCGTGGTGCTGGGCGACGTGGCCGATGTGGTGGGCAAGATGCACGCCTTGAAAGCGTTGGGCGTGAGGTTGTCGCTGGATGATTTCGGTACCGGTTATTCATCGCTGGCCTATCTCAAACAGCTGCCGCTCGACCAGATCAAGATAGACCAGAGCTTTGTGCGGGACATCACCACCGATCCCAACACTGCCGTGATGGTGCAGACCATCATCGACATGGCGCAGAACTTCCGCCTGAACGTGATTGCGGAAGGCGTGGAAACCGAAGCGCAATTGGCTTTTCTGAAGCAGAATGGCTGCATGGCCTATCAGGGCTATCTGTTCAGCAAGCCTGTTCCGGTTGAAGAGTTTGAAGCGTTGCTGGGCAGGATGTCGGGGGTGTTCCCCTATATTTTCCCGGTATCCTGATCATGACCGTGACGCCTGTATAGCGTGGCCATGATGCCGGCCAGCAGCAGGCCGAACACCAGGATGATGAGGTAGATGTTGAGTTGCAGTTTCTGCATCGCGGCATATAGCCCCAGCATCGCGAAGATGCTCAGGTTCTCGTTGAAGTTCTGTACTGCAATGGAACTGCCCGAGCCCATCAGCAAATGCCCGCGGTGTTGCAACAGGGCATTCATCGGCACCACGAAATAACCGCCCATCGCACCGATCACAACCAGCAGAATAGTTGCCAGCGTGCTGTTGGTGATGGGGATCATCAGCAGCACCATCAAGCCCATCGCGATACCGATCGGCAGCACTTTCACCGAATGTTCCAGCTTGACGAATCTCGCCGCCAGCACCGCGCCGATGGCGATGCCGACCGCTACCCAGGCGGTCAATGCCGCAGCGTGTGCCATGTCGTAATGCAGTGCGATGCCCGCCCATGTGAGCACCAGCAGGCGCAGCGTGGCACCGGTACCCCAGAACAAGGTGGTGACCGCAAGCGAGACTTGTCCCAACGGGTCTTTCCACAGCAGTTTGAAGCAGTGCCAGAATTCGCTGAGCAAAAAGATCGGGTTGCGGCTGAGCGGCTTGTGATCGATGGTCACGCGCGGGATGTAAAGATTGAACCAGGCAGCGGCAAGGTAAATTCCGGCAATGATGGCAATCGCCAATTCCGGCGGAGTGTCGATGCCGGTATCGATGAATGGCACGTCCCACCACTGCAGCATCGGTTCGGCAACGCTGGCGTTTGTTAATATGCCGCCGAGGACCGCTCCCAAAATAATGGCGAGCACCGTCAGGCCTTCCATCCAGCTATTGGCCAACACCAATTTTCCTGGCGGCAGATATTCGGTAAGGATGCCATATTTGGCGGGCGAATAAGTTGCCGCGCCCAGGCCGACCAGACCGTAAGCGAGCAGCGGATGGACGCCGAACAGCATCGCGATACAACCGATGACTTTGATGTTGTTGCTGAGGAACATCACGCGCCCTTTGGGCAACGAGTCGGCGAATGCCCCGACGAAAGGCGCCAGCAGGATGTAGGAGAAGATGAAAAACTGTTGCAATACCGGCGTGTGCCAATCCGGCGAGCCTAAATCTTTAAGCAGGGCAATGGCGGCAAACAGCAGGGCATTGTCTGCGAGCGCGGAAAAGAACTGCGCCGCGAGGATGATGTAAAAACCAAGATTCATGTTCTTTCGGCGGAGGCTAATGTGCGCAGCACGTTAAAGGCTGCAACGCAGACTGGCCGTAGCCAAAAGAACTGCGCCGCGAGGATGATGTAAAAACCGGGATTCATTCAACAATGATTTATATTTAATAGTTCGTTTTATAACATGAAATCATTGCCCCTGCTATCATTCATGCCTTTGCTAACAATCTTATTGTCTTGCGGTAAGTAAGTTTTCATGGCACGTCCTATACAAGCTTATATTGATCTGGCCGCGCTGGAGCATAATCTCCAGGTGGCGCGCCGAGCAACTTCCGCGCGCCTGATGTCCGTCATCAAGGCGGATGGCTATGGCCACGGCTTGCTGCGCGTGGCCGAAGCGCTGGCCGCGACGGACGGCTTTGCGCTGCTGGACATTCAGGATGCGGTGCGTTTGCGCGAAGCGGGCTATCGCCAGACTATCCTGCTGCTGGAAGGTTTTTTCAACACGGAAGATCTGGCGTCGGTGGCCGAATATGATTTGGCTTGCGTGATTCACAGCCCGTGGCAGATCGCGATGCTGGACGCTTTTTCGGGCAACAGAAAACTCGATGTCTGGCTCAAGGTCAACACCGGCATGAACCGCCTGGGTTTTACGCCGCAGCAAGTGGCACAGGCGATGGAACAATTGCAGCGCCATCGCGCTGTGCGCGACATCACGCTGATGACCCACTTCGCCAACGCCGACGAGGCACGCGGTATCGCCGAACCGCTCGCACTGTTCAACGATGTTGCTGCTTCATATCGCGTGGCGCGCTCACTGGCGAATTCCGCCGCGCTGCTGCGCTATCCCGCAGCGCACGGCGACTGGGTGCGCCCCGGCATCATGCTGTATGGCGCAACGCCATTCGCCCCTGAAAAAGATCGAGGGGTCAGCGCGCAACAACTCGGGTTGAGACCGGCGATGACGCTGAGCAGCCGCATCATCGCCACGCAGGAATTGCGCGCCGGAGATGAGATCGGCTATGGCGCGCAGTTCCGTGCCGAACACAGTATGCGCATCGGCGTCGTCGCCTGCGGCTATGCCGATGGCTATCCGCGCCATGCGCCAAATGGCACGCCGATACTGGTGGACGGGCAGCGCACAAAAACACTAGGCCGCGTTTCGATGGATATGCTGTATGTGGATTTGAGTAACTTGCCCCAGGCCGAAGTTGGCAGCCGCGTCGTATTGTGGGGAGAGAGCATGCCGATCGATGAAGTGGCGCGCACCGCCGGAACGGTGGGCTATGAATTGATGTGCGCGCTGGCGAAGCGTGTGCAGGTGGTGGTTTGAGATAATGATAAAAAGATTGTGTCCGCAGATTACGCAGATTTGCGCAGATTAACTCCGGTGATTGAATCTGTGAAATCTGCGTAATCTGTGGATAAGGTTTTTAAAGAACAAGAGGGGAGCGGAAATGTTAGCCATCATCGGCGGCAGTGGCGTCTACAACATCGAGGGTCTGGCGAATACGCGCTGGGTGCAGGCGGAATCTTCGTTCGGCACGCCGTCGGACGAAGTGCTGATCGGTGAACTGAACGGGCAGCCCATCGCCTTCCTGCCGCGCCATGGGCGCGGGCACAAGATACCGCCATCGGAGATCAACTTCCGCGCCACTTCATCGATCGGCATGCTCTCTCCCCACAATACGACGCGGCTGCCAACTTCGGCCTGGGGCAAGTTACTCAAATCCAC
>JANXXX010000128.1 GCA_025350405.1 Gallionella sp. | reverse complement strand
CGTGAGTAAGATGAAGAAGAAAACCCCGGCGAGAAGTCTGCTGGGGGTGAAAAAAAGTGAAAACAGATCAGTTTTTTAACAATTCGGGCGCGCCTGAATAGTTTCCGCTTCATGCGGATACTTGTTCGGCGCTTCCCTAATTAAATTCGCGACGTGAAAACTTTATTTGGCGCATGTATGTAGTTGCACACGGGATGAGTCTTGAGCAGAATCCAAAAATTTATGTTGGCATCACTCCAAAGGCAACAGCTAGGGGTTAAACCAGCCGCAGTGAATCTCCCGCCATTTCGTGGGATATTTCCATTGAGATCGGTTAAATTTATTTCCCGCAGCGCGGTTCATGCGTTAATAGTTCTCACTTGGACTGTTACCACTTCGGCGTGGGCTGCGGGTGGTTATATTTACGACGCCGTCGGCGAAGTATCCCTAGGTGTAGGTAAAAATGCCACACGCACAGCGGTGAAGAATGATGTCGTTTCTTCCGACACAGTCATCACTACTGGCGACAAGAGTTATGTCGTGCTGAAATTCGAAGATGGCCAAATAGTCGCCATTCAAGCTAACGCCGCATTCCATGTCAAAGAATATCGCTTCGACCCAAAAAATGCCGAAAAAAACAATATTGTTTTTTCCAAATTCACTGGCGGCATGCGTTTCATCACCGGGTTAATCGGTCAGCTCAACCATAAGGCATTCCGGCTTTCGACCCCGAACGCGACTATCGGCATTCGCGGAACTGATTTCATGGTCACTGCTATAAATGACACCGCCTATACCAAAGTTTTATCTGGCAGCATTAGCATAACTAACGGTGCCGGGGGGGCTCAATTCACCACCGGACAGAGCATTCTGGTTACATCTCCCGGCACTTTACCGGTAGCGGTTCCTGCATCAGCCTTGCCGACAGGTATATTCAACCAGCTTGAAGCCATTCCAACACCATCAGGAATTATTGCCAGTTCAGCACTGGGTTTAGCTGCTGGTGTCGCAGCAGCAGGTGCCTCCGTCACATTGCCAACCGGGATTCCAACCGCAACGTTACTGGCAACCAGTACGCCTGATACATCCCCTCCACCCTCCACCGCAGCATCCGCGCACGCTTCCTCACCTAGTGCAAAAACCGTCAGTATTACAGGTGCGGGTGCCACTTACACAGGAGACGATCCACGCTGCGACTTTTGCACTGGGCGTACCAACACTGTGGCTACCCATACCACCACCGCTGGGACTGCCGCTGATAATCCCGTCACTGGCGAAGCCAGCCTTTTCGGCAAACACAACCTCACTCCGTCCGGTGCCAATACCGGTGAGATCTGCGCGTTTTGCCATACTCCGCAAGGAGCGGAATCCACCGTCACCCGCGGCCCGTTGTGGAACCGTACAGCGCCGCCTGTGAGTAGCTACCGGGCATTTTCATCGCTCGGTAGTGCTGCGGCCGAAACGACCGGTTCAGTGTCCATGTCCTGCCTCTCCTGCCATGACGGGAGCCAAGCACCGAATATCGTTATTAACACCCCGGACAATATTTTGAATATCCCCGAAGGCCTACAGATCAACATCGGCAATGGCTTGAAGAATCACCATCCAGTCGGCATGCCTTATGCGGGTGGCGGACAAAACCAGAACGCGCCCGACATCCCCCCCGACCCGGTCGCCGCCTACACCAAACTCGCCGGTTTTAATGCGTTCACCTCCACCGGCAATAAATTCACCTTTTTTGACAGGCGCGGCCTCGTAAATAGTAACGATGTCGCAGCTTTCAATGATGTCGGCACCTTCAGCAAGGCCGGCACCTTCAACAGGGAAGACTTCAATAAGAGTACATACAGCGGCACCGGCACTGGTACCGTATGGTGGATAGAGACCCCCGGCTCCAAAAAAGGACGGCAGAAGTCAGATTTATATCTTTTCACCCGCACCGACACCATCGACTCCATCCCCAGCGAATCCGTACTAAGCCAGCCATATGTCGAATGTGCGACCTGCCATGATGCACACAGCACCAACCCGACATTTCTGCGCCTGCCCGGCGGCAACGCCCGCAGCCAAGTTTGCCTGACTTGCCACAACAAGTAATCAACTTCAATTAATAGATGAAAAATCACCAGGGAACAGCTGTCCGTAATGCGGTCAGCTTGTATAAGCCTGTCAAGCATGAATCATCGAAGCGGAAATTCGCCAGGGCGAGAACAGTTACCACAATCTCCCATATTCAAGAAACTACAGTGACAATCTTTCCAAATTATGGGATATTCACTTCAGGAATATTTTATTATCAATATAAAACAACAAGTTAATATTTTGGCACGCTATGTGCATATGATTGGGTGCACTATCAATATAAGCGGTAGGGCAAGAGTTAAAAAGAAATTTGCAGCACTCTACTTTTATAAACTTTAATATAAGGACTCATTTAAAATGAAAACTTCAATCACATCAATCGCCAAAATTGCTGGTGGTTTGACACTGATGGCAGCAAGCAGTGTTGCCATGGCCAGCGTTACAAACACCAAGCACAATCTGGGCGCAACCGGCACCAACAACCACACCAATGCTACGACAGAAATCTGCATATTCTGCCATACACCGCACGGTGGTAACCAGCAGGTCGCAGCTCCAATCTGGAACCGTACTGTATCCAGCACCAACGTTTACACCCGTTTCAGCAGCATGGGTCGTGTCACGTTTGACGCTAAAGAAGCACCAGTTGGTTCTGTATCTATCGCTTGCCTCTCCTGCCATGACGGTACACAGGCTATGAACGCTGTGATCAACTCACCAGGCAGCGACAGCGTTTACACTGTTGGTACCGGTACGTTGACAGGCGTGGGCGGCTTTAGCCAGACCAACATGATGAGCACCTTGAAGGCCAGCGATAACGGCTCAACAACCGGCGACATCATCTATCTGGGCACCGACTTGCGTAACGACCACCCAATCAGCATGCAGTACGGCGGCGGCGGTATCAGCAGTGGCGCAACAATTGGCGCAACTAAAGATTACGACTTCGCTCAAGCTGGCGCAGCTCTTGGTGGATTCGGCTCGCTCGCTACAAACCACGCTCCAACTACCTCCAGCAACAGCGGTATTGCTGGTATTGCAACAGGCTCCATTAACTACACCACTGCTGGTGGTACTGGCCCTTCCGGTAGCGCTGCCAAGTGGTACGTGGATACAGGTACAACAGGTTATCAGGGTACTGACTTCCCGCTCTACACCCGTACTGATGCAACTGGCGGTGGCGGCGTTGCTGAGCCGTTCGTAGAGTGCTCAACTTGCCATGATCCACATAGCGCCAACTCAACCTTCCTGCGCCTCCCAGGCGGCAACAAGCGCAGCCAGGTTTGCCTGACTTGCCACGCCAAGTAAGCAGCAGGTAACATAACTCAGCAATGGGTGGGCCGGACGGTACAACGTCCGGCTTTTTTTTGGCAGTTTTTAAAGACGGTAACCCAGCCTAAGCCTGAAATTAATACCCCATTATCTAATGCAAATGGGAATGCGCTGTTGATTCACGAAATACGCAGTTCGACAAGGCTACCCTAGGTTTTCAAAGATTCCATTGTGGGTGGATTTAATCGGCGATTGCCTAGTCCAAAACAAATTTAAATAGCATACAGATAATTGACATGGCTAGCAGTACCTACTATGCTGGATACAGTATGCAGAGGTTGTCCCTATCATTGAACAAGGGATGTTGGACGCATGAGATTTGGCGCAACAATCTGACGCGGATAGCTCGTTTCAACTTCCTGTTACAGAACAGACTGAATCAACTAACACGAGAGGCGTTCATAGTGAAATCAAAGAGAAATAGCATCATCCAAAATATCAATTTGACACTGGCATTACTGCTCAGCGGAATGTTGCTGTGCGCAGGAGCATTTGCCGCCGACCAGGTTGCGCAGGGCAAAAGCGCCAAAGCAGCACCGGTATTCGCCACGGTAGGGAAAGTGGCCATCACATGGCAGGACTATAATCTCGCATATGCGAGCGAGGCTGGCAAAAAGTTCTATCACGCCAAGCCCAACGAAGCAGACCTAGCCACCTTCCAACGCGAGGTAGGGAACAAACTGGTTACGAACGCCCTGTTGGTGCAAGAGGCAAAACGCCGTAAACTGAAGCCGGACAATGCCGTTGTCGACCAAGGGCTGCAACTGTATGAACAGCGTTTCGCCAATGATCCTAATTGGCCGGCGGCTCGCCTCCGGGTACTGCCCACAATTACCAAGCGACTGCAGGATGAGAACCTCAGGAACCAATTGGAACAAATCGTGCGCAACGTGCCTCAACCGAGCATGAAGCAACTTCGTGAATATTATGACGGCCATCCAGACAAGTTCACATCACCTCCGCAACCGCGGATATCGGTCATCCTGCTCAGGGTGGATCCATCCTCGCCCGAGGAAGATTGGCAGAAGGCTATGGAAGAAGGACAAGGCTTGGTCAAGCGATTGCGTGCCGGCGAAGATTTCGGCGAATTGGCGCGCAACTACTCCGGCGACATAAGCTCAGAAGAGGGTGGCGACATGGGTTTCATGCATATCGGCATGCTGCCCGGGTTGCCCGAGCAAATCGTCAGCAAACTCAAGATTGGCGAAACCTCAGACGCTGTCAAACTGCTGGAAGGCGTGGCAATATTCCGCCTGGTTGACCGCATACAGCCTCCGGCGAATACCTTTGAAAATTCACAGCAACGCATCAGCGAACTTTGGCTTGAAGAACAACGCGATATCACATGGGGCGCCTTCATCGCAAAGCTCAATAAGAAAACGCCCGTTCACGTGGATGAATCGCGCTTCTTACCGCTCCAACCCGTTGCCCAAACGCCTGCCAAAAATGACGGGGCAGTTTTACCCTCAACAAAATAACTATATTGTACCAACGCTGCATTCAAGCCGTTAGGCAAGTCGAACAAACGCACCATTTACTACGAGGTATACCGAAGGCGCACAATCTACCGTAAAGCAAGTTCGGCACAGCATCGCCGCACGACAAGTCATCAAAGCCAGGGCGGCATCAACCTAATTCAGGCAATCATCCAAGTTCGCACCAAAACTTGATGGACTGTTACTGCCACCCTTCAGCGGCAAGGGGTCGCTTGGCTTTGCTTACTCACACAAGAGTGCGCATTGGCGTGATACTTGCTGTCAACCAGTAAACGATCAAGTTTGAAATAATTGCATATGAACTTTCACACCACTAACACCGAATAACGAAATGCTTACTCCGAATCGGGTTAAAAATGGAACAACTGGTGCGTGCCGAATCACTTACATTATGGTGGCGGGATGGTTGATTTTCGGCTGGTCGCACCCGGCGTATTCCGATGAACAACCACACCTGCAACTTGCTCCCATCAAGTTCAAGTCTACCGTTGATGGAAACATAGGCTATACCTATATGCGCAGCACTTATGGGCCGATCAAAACCACGCAACAATCGCTGAATTTGAACGTATTATATCAAGCTCGAGCCCAATCCTATTTGTGGCAACCTTGGCTTGCCCTTGTGACTGGCGGTTTCGGGATTGGCGTCGGTGCCAACACCACCAAAGCTGACTCGGGATCTGCCAATCAATCGGGAAATACGGTCCTTTCAGGTGACTTCATATTGGATGTACTGGCAAAAAGCCGCTATCCATTCCGGGCACAAGCTTACAGAACAAACAATCAAACTAGCGGAGCCCTAAGCGATATTAACTCCAATATGTTAAATAAAGGATTCAGTCTGCTCCAAAAATATCGTTCTCGGGATGCCAAGCTGGATAGCATGGCATCCTATAACCACAACGCAAATGGCAGAACAAGTGTCGGCACAGAAACCCTCACTGACCAGGTGAATTTCTACCTGATGATGCAACCTGTGGTTAGCCAAGTAATCCATGTCGACGGCTCCTTAACTAGAATAGAACACCCGTTTACAGGTGACAAATCCTCGTCAGATACCGTGGTAGCCAACCATCTATATCAGCCGAACACTGAATTATCGGTAGGGACATTTGCCAATCTGATCAAGTCGAGCTACTTGTTAACGCCGCTAACCATCTCGCAACAATCGGCACAGAACACTTTCAATTCCCAGCAGCTTTACAGTTTCGCCTCTTGGCGACCCGAAGAAAGCCCCTTGACAGTGACCGGCAGCGCGCGATTGCTCAAATCAAACAGCAGCGTCAACGGTGTCCCTGGCACCAAGTTCGGCGACACAAATTTGAACCTTGGTGCAAACTATGCATGGTCACCGTTGCTCCGCATGTATGGCAGCGTCAATGTCAACGACAATAGCGGCATCCAGACCGTAAGCACCAACGCCGCCATAACTGCCCAGAAAGGTTTTGGAAACCGGGAAGCAACCACCTTGGGACCCTTCCGCTACACCCAATTCGTTGGCGCCAGCCTTTCCAATTCGACCGTTGCTACTACCAACGCCAATCAGTCCACTTCCAGCAGCACCACTCAATCGTTGGGCTTGTCTCTGGGTCATGCGCTGGACAGCAACACCGAACTCGGCAGTGGCCGTTTAATAACGAATCTGAATCAGTCGTTAGCAACGGTAGCAAGCAGCCGCGGGGCACCCTCTACGAGTCTGGCCAGTGGGGGGTCGTTGGCATGGAGCCACACGGAAAGCGATGGAACCACGATGGCACGTTTGAGTGCCAATGATTCCCGCTCCCTAAGTGGCACACAATATTTTTTCCAGCTTATCAATCTGCAAGCCTCCCGCGACAAAAAATTGGCGCGTAATCAGACAATGACTGGCAACCTGACCATACAGGCCTCTCGCTCAGGTGACAACAACGTAACTACCCCCTTCACCGCTACTCCCAGTGCAGATTTAAGCTATCACCATCTGCGCCTCTTCAGTGTTAAAAACCTGACATTTGACTCCACGCTGGCGATTCATGGCGCTGACTTCGTGCTGTCCAAAAATGATTCGTCCCAAAACTTGCCGTCCCAGAGTTCAACTAGCGTCTCTTGGGACAATAACCTGAATTATTTCATCGGGCTCCTGAAGATGCAGCTCCTTGTACACTTCGCTGAGGTAGACAATGTTACGCAATCTTCGATTCTTTTCACCATGAATCGCTCATTCTAATAATATTGTTGTGGCATCAAATTTTGTCGCTAGATGAGGCCGCAACAATTTGCCCACATCGCCCCATTTTTATTGTGTTTTCAAGCTCTTCGTGCTGCCCGTTTTCGCCACCACCATTGCAGTCATCCATCCTGCCATGGCCAAAGATGGCGACGTAGTCATCAACAATAAAATGCAAGATGTCGCCAAACAGCAAGCTGCGCATGGCAACCAGCGATCAACTCTTTGCTGGAGGCCCCCAAGCAAATGCAAGTTGCACTGCGATCGGTCGGATTAATGCTGCAAGACTAACAAAAAACACCAGCGATAGGCGCTGATGCCAAAGGCTATAATATATCCGCACGTTACGGTGTAATTTACATATCCTAACTAATTGCAATTTAAAAAACCATTTCGCGATCTATTACCATTACAGCTGAATGTCCATGAAACAAAGTATTGCTAAGCAATTTCTTGGGGTATGCGTCGGGCTATGTATCGCTCAAACCACTTTCGCTATCGATACGGATTCTAATGCCAATTCATTTTGGCTGCCGTTGGCACAGGATGAATTGCACGATCCGGCAGGCCCGGCTCTGAACCAGCTTCAAAGCCCCAGCGAAGCGCTCTCAGTGTTGCCTCGCGATGGAGCCGGCGATCAAGTCAATTGGGTCAAGGCGCTGAACAATGGCAATATCAAACCGCGCATCAACATTCGCTCCAACACTCAGACCGAAGTACTCGACCTGGACGTGTTACTACGGAACACCGGCGAGATGGGAATGGTAAATTTCCCCCACAAACAACACACCGAATGGTTAATTTGCAGCAATTGTCATGAAGGAATATTCAAATCCAAGGCTGGCGCAACCAAGTTCAGCATGTATGACATTCTAAATGGGGAATATTGCGGTCGCTGCCACGGTGCAGTAGCCTTCCCCCTAACCGAGTGCAACCGCTGCCATAACGTACCGCATACAGCAATTGCAGCACCTGCCAAGGCGAATTAAATGGGACGCCACATTGAAAACCACCAACCAGTTATCATCCGCAACCTGATGGTATGGCTAATATTGCTGCTATCCCTGCTCACACTGCTTGCTCCATTTTCCGTTCATGCCGAATATGGTGATGTAGTGTTCAATAAGCGAGCGGAAAAAGCAGGTGTGCGTCCAGTGATCTTTCCGCACTGGTTTCATCGTATCCGCTACAAATGCAATGTGTGCCACTCCGAAATTGGGTTCAAGATGCGTGCTGGTGCCAACGATATATTCATGGCTAATATCAAAAATGGAAAATTTTGCGGCGCTTGCCATAACAACCAAATCGCTTGGGGAGCGGAGAACTGCCACTTGTGCCACTCTGGACTCCCCGGACTAAATAGCGGTATACGTGGCGGAGATACCACTGCGGGGCCCGGCAAATGGTGACTCTTTCATTGTTCCGCGTAAAGTGGCTGGGGCGCCTGTTTAAGTCGGCGGTTCCCCTAAAGCCTTGCCGCTGCGTACAACTACTGAGCATCATTGCGACATTTATTTTGGTTGGCTGCATAATGGATCCTCGCGATGCAGCGCTGCAACGGAAAATACTACAACCGTGGACAGAGATAACCGGTACTCCGTCAGGCATATCGCCGCAAGGTCTACCGGCACAAATGAATGCACCTCTTGGCGCAGGCTACATCGCACTGCGTCGCCCCACAGCAATAAGCGCCCGCAGAAACGAGATTTACCTGCTGGATGCAGGGCTGCACCGTATTTTCCGTTATGACAGTTTCCAGCAAACTCTAACACCATTCGCGACCAACTTGTCCGCTGAAGCTGGCATGAGCATCTATGCCGCCCCGGACATGTCCGTCTACATCACCGATCCCGTCCATCAACAAGTGTTGCACTTCAATTGGGATGGCACCTCGCTCCCGTCGCTCGTTTCGCGCGGAAACCTGGCACATCCTGTTTCAGTCGTAGTAGATGAACACAACGGCCAAGTGCTAGTAGCTGATAGCCTGTTTGATCGAATTATCACTTTCGACACCTTGGGTATGACACTATCCGCCTTCAAGCCACAACAAGTTCTCTCCATTGCCGCCATGGCAGCAGGGCCAGACGGAATATACGTGGTAGATCGTCTCGCAAAGCGGGTAGTCGTGCTGGGATGGAATGGCACTTTCCATTATGCCTTTGGCGCGGACGCGTTAAGCGATCCCGGCGCCATCGCCGTGAGTCGTGACAACCTGGTATTCATAAGCGATAATTTTGACAATACGATCAAGGTCTACCGCGGGCAGGGAACAAAAAACAAAAATCTCGTGTTAGCAGATAAGTTCGGCGGAACCGGAATCGCTCCCGGCAGTTTCAATGGTATCGGAGGTTTATCGGAAGCCGATAATTTGCTTTACGTGTCGGACAGCCTTAACGCACGAATACAGGTCATGATGATCAACCCTCGCGCCCAAGGTATTGTGGTTCAAGGTACCGAAAAACAAATTGGAAAATAAAATGCTTTCAACGCGATCACTGTCATTTGCATTGCTTAGCCTGACCATGTTCCTGGCCGGTTGTGCAGACAATCACTTAGTGATGAATCTTGCCGACACAGGTCAGGGTGTCGCTCCCAAAGTATGGCCTGGACCGCCGGATGAGCCCCGCTACCGCTACGTGGGCGAATTGACTGGTGAAGATAACTTCCGCCCTGATAACTGGGCAAACCGCGGTACTGCGGAAAAGCTGTTCGACTGGATAGTCGGCCTGACCAGTTTCAACTCGGAACCCGTCGTGTTGCAACGTCCGCAAAGCGGGACAGTTGATGCTGAGGGCCGCATTTATGTTACGGATATCGGCCGCAACGCGGTATACATGTTTGACAAACCAGCCGGTAAATTGGAAATCTGGGACATGGCGAACGGAAGCACGCGTTTCGCCTCCCCGATTGGCATCGCGCTGGGAGCTCGAGACGAAATACTGGTGGCAGATGCCGAGCTTCATAGCGTGTTTCGGCTGGACAAAAAGGGCAACCCGATAGGTGAATTCGGTCGCGACATACTGAAACGCCCTACTGGTCTGGCCCGCGATGCTCAGCGCGGGCAAATCTACGTCGCAGACACCCACGCCCACGACATCAAAGTGTTCGACGACAATGGCAAACTACTCAAAGTGATCGGCCAACGCGGCGAAGGTGATGGGGAGTTTAATTTCCCCACCCATTTAGCTTTCGCTTCCGATAAACTTTACGTGACT
This sequence comes from Gallionella sp., assembly GCA_025350405.1. Classification (GTDB taxonomy): domain Bacteria; phylum Pseudomonadota; class Gammaproteobacteria; order Burkholderiales; family Gallionellaceae; genus Gallionella. The sequence goes on along the minus strand of JANXXX010000128.1, from coordinate 17,006 downwards.
GACACCCTGAACTCGCGCATTCAGGTATTCGGCGCAGATGGCAAAATGATTACAAAGTTCGGCAAACGCGGGTTGTATGTAGGTAACCTGGTGCGCCCCAAGGGCGTGGCAGTAGACAGCGCCAGCAATATTTACGTGGTAGAATCTTTGTATGATAATTTGCTGGTGTTTGACAACCAAGGCCATACCTTATTAGGGCTGGGAGGCAGCGGCAAAGGAATCGGCGAGTTTTATCTTCCGTCAGGTGTTTGGACCGACACCCATGACCAAATTTATATTGCCGATATGTACAATGGAAGAATTACCGTATTGCAATTTATAGGAGCACAGCAATGATCCTCCCCTATCACTTGCTGATGAATGTACGTCAACGCTTATCTCAGCCTGGGTCGGCCATACTTCTGGGCTTCGCCCTGTTGTTGGGAACCTGCGGCGTCGCCATGTCCAGCGTAGTTGATGGCAAGCACAATCTTGGCGTAAGTGGTCCCGGCACAGTCAAGGCGGCCAGCGAAGATCAAATTTGCGTGTTTTGCCATACCTCGCACGGTGCCGACCAAAGTGTCAGCATACCGTTATGGAACCGTGCACTTTCAAGTGTTACCTATACGCCATACTATTCCCTCTCCCTGGATGCGAGCCCTCTTCCAGGGCCACCTGGTGCAAGTTCCAAAGTATGCCTGTCCTGCCATGACGGCACCATGGCAATCGGGACAGTCGGTGTATTAAACGGTGTGAGTCCTGCCACCATCGCCATGAGTGGCACGGGCACAAACGGTGTTATGCCGGGAGGAACCTCCGGCTACACTCGCAATCTCGGCGTAGACCTGTCCAACGACCACCCCATTTCCTTCAACTATGATACGACTCTAGGCGGTGTTACTGGCACTGACGGCGAACTACGCGTTCCCCCTGTCACCAGTGGCACAACCACCGTCGTCGGCAACCGCACCTCCAGCGTGAAGCCTTCCTTCCCTCTGGAGAACAACCAAGTACAGTGTATTACCTGTCACGACCCGCACATCTCTCCCTCCACTTCCCTTAAGTTTCTGCGCGGCAACCGCTTACAGAGAGTAGCACCGTTGGGAGGGCTCTTCGTCGCCTCCAGCGACATCACCTGCTTAGCCTGCCACGATAAGGCAGGAACAACATGGTCAAACTCGGCACACTCGAACTATTTGGTGGCGGACGAAACCTATCTTAACGCCGCAGCTACCACAAACGAATTTCCGCTCAGCACCCCGGTGTGGCAGGCATCCTGTCTCGGCTGCCACGACACCCACACCGTGCAGGGCTCGCGGCGGTTGTTGCGCGAAGGCACCGACAGCAACGCCAGCCCCAAGAGTGGCGGCAACCCGGCGATTGAACAAACCTGCTACCAATGCCATAGCGCTAACGGCACGAGCATCCTCAGCCAAATTGCCCCCATTAACCAAGTACCCGACATTAAAAGCGACTTTTCCTTGTCCATCCGCATGCCCATCTCCGCGCAGCCCGAGAAGCACAACATCGGCGGCAATTTCGATGACAGCACCACCTCCGGTGTTGGCCATCTCGCCAGCGGTACGAGCGCCCGTTGCAACACCGCCGGAGCACAATGTGGCAAGGACTTCATGGAATCCGAAGCCGTATTGGGCAAAACCAGTGCCGGTGGTTCTATCACCAATCGCCACGCCGAGTGCACCGATTGCCATAACCCGCACCGGGCAACTAAAAATCGTCTGTTCAACGCCGATGCCACCACCCCGGATGCTGCCGGTACCCACAAACACAATATCGCCGCAACCGACACCCTTGCCCACAACAACCTTGCTTCCGGCTCGTTACGCGGCATTGTGGGTGTGGAACCAATGTACTCTGCTGCCACGTTCGGAATCAACCCGTCCAGCTTTACTGTAAAGCGCGGTGATGGTGGTGCTACTGCATCCACCGCCATTACCAATGCTTATGTGACACGTGAATACCAAATCTGCCTCAAGTGCCATTCCAATTACGCTTATGATATCCCTGACATCTTGGGTTATAGCGGCGGCACACCACCCGGTACCAACGGATTCAACACTTACATCAACACGGCCATGGAATTTCAGGCACCAACCAGCCATCAGATGACACCTGCCAGCACCACTGATTCCGGCGCGTTCTCGCCCAGCTTTTCTGCCAACAACTACCGATCCTGGCATCCGGTGATGGATGTTACCGGGCGCACGATGGCTCTGCGCACCAACAACAACCCCCAAGCCAGCGCGAATCTGTGGCGCAGTCCATGGAACGGCTCCGATACCGATGGCCCCAATGCCATTCTTCGCGTCACTGGCGGAGCAGTCGGCAACCAGACCATGTATTGCAGTGACTGCCATGGATCAGTGACCAACATCACCAACGGCGTAGTGCCTAACGGTAACGGTTCGGCACCGAACTGGTCCGAGGACGGTAAACCGTGGGGGCCACATGGCAGCTCCGCATATTTCCTGCTGAAAGGCCGGTGGAATACTCGCGCAGCTACCATCGGAGACGCCGATGACTCAAACAACCTGTGTTTCCGCTGTCACGATGCAGCTCAATATGCTGATGCCACCGGCAACCCCACCAGCGCATTGACCAGCGGTTTCAGTGGCCCCGGGTACCTTAACACAGGTAAAGATTTAGCTTATGGACTGCCTGTCAACAACCTGCACCAAAGACACGCCTTTTACACCACTCAAGGAGGCGTTACTCATGCTACTACCTCTGCTTGGCCTGCGTCAGCCAATGGCACATATCGCTGCACCATGTGCCATACCGGAACATCGCACGGCTGGAAGAACAAGGCATTCTTGGTCAACCTCAATGACATCGGCCCGGAGCTGAACAAAGTTGCCAACACCACCAGTGGTGGCGGTGCACTAGGCGGCGAACAAGCACCCGGTCCCGTTACGTTGACCACGGGTGCAAACGTGCCTACAGGTACGACGGCTCCCAGCACCATGGCCCCCGTCCCCACTGGCTATACCAATGGTCCTTATTATCAGGGGGCTCTGCTCCGGATTAACACATTAAGCGGTTTTCCTGCGAGCGGCAATTGGAAAAAATCTGACTGCGCAACCGCAGGTTGCCATTAATCAACCGCTGTAAACGCACTTAACGGCGGTGAAAGCGCGGCGGATCATCATTTCAATGCCGTGGTTGACACTGAGCTCGTTGAAGTCGCATTCTGATCAATGCTCACCAATGAATTGCACCTTATAAATTCTTCAACCTCCAATCAGCCAGCAAAATGCCCTATTACTATCCCCCGCGGCGGGATATGGCTGTGCTACATATTATGTTGCGTGGACAAGACGCTCTATACCGGCATTACCAACGATCTGGAAAAACGCCTCGCGGCGCATAATGCGGGTACAGCAGCAAAATATACAAGGGCGCGCGGCCCGGTTGAGTTAGTGTTTGTAGAAAGCTGCGCGGATAAATCAGCTGCTCTGAAACGCGAGATGGAAATTAAAAGTCTGGTACGTGAGGACAAACTGACATTGATCAAATCGCTTAAATGACAAAGGGCGGTTTAGCCGCCCTTTGTCCCACTGCATCTGCTTTTCTAAACGCTATCAAGCGACTGCCATGACGGCTGCGGTAGCTATTGCCACAGATGCTGCGGTAAGCCAGCCCAGTTTGGTATAGAACTCGCGGTCATTTTCCGGCATTTCATGTTTAACATCTTTGAATCCGTCGCTCATTCTTTCTCTCCTTAAATAAATTTAATCCTCCAAAAGATAGGGCACACCGTTAATCACCAAGAGCAATCCAAGCAGCTATCGAAGTAGCCACTGCGGCCAACCATGCAAAAGCACTATGGAAACCACTCTTATCGCTGGATTTATTTTCTTTTGTAATTTCATGCGTTTTGTCGCTCATCAATTTTCTCCTTGAAATTAATCACATAACTTAAACCGAATCACACCTCAACTCGATTTGTAAAAATTAGATAGAGCCATTTAATTTTTGTTCCAGAAAATAAGTCGCCTCTTGCTCTCAAGAGCGAGCAAGAAGTTTTATTTTTTCTTATTTATAAAGCAGATGCGGCAGCCAGGTGGAAATACTGGGGACATAGGTGATCAAACCCAGGTAGAGCAGCATCACGCCGACCCAAGGCAGTGTTGCTATAGAGACTTCGGTGAGGCCCATTTTTGCCAGATGGCTGGAGACGAACAGGTTCAGTCCCACCGGCGGGTGGATCATGCCGATCTCCATATTCACCACCATGATGATGCCCAAGTGTATCGGGTCTATGCCCATGGTTTTGGCAATCGGCAAAAACAGCGGGGCGAGGATCAGCACGATGGAAGTCGGCTCCATGAATTGCCCGGCAGCGAGCAGAGCAAGATTGACCATCATCAGGAACATCCAGGGTTGCAGATGTTGTGCGACGACCCATTGCGACATGTCCTGGGGAATTTGCTCCGAGGTCATCAAGAATGAGAACAGTATCGCGTTGGTGATGATGTACAGCAGCATCGCGCTGGTGTTGGCCGCGCTCAACAGTGTCTTGGGCACTTGTTTCCAGCTCAGGTCGCCATAGAAAAATTTCGCCGCAATGAAGGCATATACGGCGGCGACGGCGGCAGCTTCGGTGGGCGTAAAGATGCCGCCATAAATCCCGCCTATCACGATCACCACCAGGAAGATGCCGCCCCATGCATCGCGGAACGAATACCAGAATTCCTTGCTGGTGGGTTTGGGTTGGGTCGGGAATTTCAGTCGTTTAGCCTGTATGAATACCAGGGACATCATGATGACGGCGAGCAGTATGCCGGGCACGATGCCGGCGATGAACATCTTGCCGGCACTCTCGGAGGTGGCCACCGCATAGATGATCATCACGATGGAGGGAGGGATCAGGATGCCCAGCGAACCGGAGGAAGTGATCACGCCCACGCTGAAGCGCTTCGGATAACCGGCCTTGACCATCGCGGGCAACATCACCGAACCGATCGCCATCACCGTGGCCGGGCTGGAGCCGGAGATCGTGGCGAAGAAGGCACAGGCCAGCACCGCCGCCATCGCCATGCCGCCGGGCATCCAGCCGACCAGGTTGTAGGCGAAGCGCACGATGCGCGAGGCGATCTTGCCGTCGATCAGGAATTGCCCGGAGAGCACGAAGAACGGCACGGCCATGATGGAAAAGCTTTCCAGTCCGGTGAACAGGCGCTGCGAAATGATATTGACCGTTTCGAACGAAAATGACGAGAAACCCAGCAGATAGATCAGCACCGTGGTGCCGAGCGCGATGGAGATCGGAGTGCTGGTCAGCAGCAGGACCAGCAGGATGGACAGGATGATGACGGCGGTCATGCGGCCACCTCTTGCGTCTCTTCTTCGCCGAAGCTATGAGCCGGCAGCGTCCCGGTTTTGGCGAAGCTCACCATAACTTGCAGGAAGCGGTAGAACATCAGTCCGGAGCCGAACGGAATGGCGAGATAGATGATCCACATCGGCATCTCCAGGTCGGGCGACACCTGGCCTGTCCCATGGATGAAGATGACCCAGCGCGCGCCAAAGAACGCGATGGAGCCGGTAAAGATTATGCCCAGTGACAGCGCGATCATGATCATCATGCGGCGTATCGAGGGCCGCACCCAGTTGACCAGGAAGTCCACGCCGATATGGATGCCGGTGCGCACGCCATATGCGGCGCCGAATTTCGCCATCCAGATGAAAAGATATATGGTGAGCTCCTGTGCCCAATCGATGCCGGAACCGGTGGCGTAGCGCATCACTACGGCAGTAAAGGTGATGAGTGTGGCTGCCGCCATGAAGCTGGCGATCAAGAATTCCTCGAAGTGATTAAGCAAGCGATTGATCATTGACGCCCCCCTGTTATTTTATTTGGGCATTGCACATGTCTTGTTGCCGCAAAGTTACCCGGGTGTTGCGATGCCGGGTAACGTTGCAGCTGAATGAGCAATTGAATCGAGTTTATTATTTCTTCTTGGCGGCAGATTGTTCCTTTGCCACTTGCGCGGCTGCGTCATAGGCACTCTGGATCAGATCCTTGCCTATACCCTCTTCGAATTCCTTGTGCACCGGCAGCAATACCTTTTGCCATTCGGCGCGTTCCGCGGGAGTCAATTCATAGACGGTGGTGGTCTTGGCCGCGATCACTTTGGCCAGAGCTTCATCATTATCCTTTTGAGCGATCTCCCGTTCAAAAACGGTGGCCTCCTTCATCGCCTGTGAGAGCGCGCTGCGTACGTCGGCAGGCAAGCCATCCCAGAACGCCTTGTTCACGATGACCGCATAGCCCAGATAACCGTGGTTGGACATCGTCATGTGCTTTTGCACTTCGTTCATTTTCTGGGTGTAGAAATTGGATACCGGATTTTCCGTGCCATCCACCACGCCTTGTTGCAATGCGGTGTAGACTTCGCTGAATGCCATCACTTGCGGGTTTGCGCCCAGAGCCTTCATTTGCGCGCCCAACACTTTGGAAGACTGGATGCGCATCTTCAAACCGGAAAAATCCGCCACGGAATGCATCGGTTTGTTCGAGCTCATCTGCTTGAAGCCGTTATCCCAAAAAGCAAGACCGGCCACACCTTTGGTATCCAGCTTGGCGAAAAGCTTTTTGCCTACATCGCCATCCATCACGCGGTGCAGGACTTCCTGATTGGGGAATATAAAAGGCAAGTCAAACAATTCGAATTCGCGCGCACCCATGGGGCCGAACTTGGCCATCGAAGGAGCCAGCATCTGTACCGCACCGCTTTGCAGGGCTTCGATCTCTTCGCGGTCTTTATAAAGCTGGCTGTTGGGATAAATCTCGACCTTGACCTTACCGCCGGTCTTCTGCTCGGCAAGCTGTTTGAATTTTTCGGCAGCGCGACCCTTTGGGGTATCGGGCGCTACGACATGACTGAACTTGATGGTGATCTCAGCTGCCGCCAAAGCAAAATTGCTGATCCCCAGTGTTAGTACAAACATCATTACGTTGCGTAATTTCATGGCTTTGTCTCCTGAATGAATATAGTTTCTTGCTAAGGTCAGCTGCTTTGCTATAAACAGCTAATTACAAGGCTGACTATTAGCAGAATATACAAGAGGCCGGGATTGAATACTACAGGCAATAAGGTGGCATTTATCCGCACAATGGCGATGTTGTGCTGACGGCGACCACAGAAAACCAGTAAAATGCGCCACTTTTCGAATTTATAAAACCTGCAAATGGCAATTGCATAAAACCCACGATGCTTACCTTTGGTTCCAACATAACGTCCGCTAGCGGACATGAGTCTTCACCGAAACTCAGCCAGGGGCTGAGTTTTCAGCAAATCATCTTGACGTTACAAAATTACTGGGACAAGCAAGGCTGCGCGCTGCTGCAACCCTACGACATGGAAGTCGGCGCGGGCACGTCGCACACCGCGACCTTTCTGCGCGCACTCGGCCCGGAGCCATGGAAAGCAGCATATGTGCAGCCGTCACGCCGACCCAAAGACGGTCGCTATGGGGAGAACCCGAATCGCTTGCAGCACTACTACCAGTTCCAGGTGGTGTTGAAACCAGCCCCGTCCAACATTCTTGAACTGTATCTCGGTTCGCTGGAAGAACTGGGCTTCGACCTGAAAAAGAATGATGTCCGTTTCGTCGAGGACGATTGGGAAAACCCGACGCTGGGTGCATGGGGGCTGGCTGGGAAGTATGGCTGAACGGTATGGAGGTGACGCAGTTCACTTATTTCCAGCAGGTCGGCGGCATCGACTGCAAGCCCATCACTGGCGAAATCACTTACGGGCTGGAGCGGTTGGCGATGTACCTGCAGGGCGTGGATAACGTGTTCGATCTGACTTGGACACCCGGCGTGACTTACCGCGACGTGTATCACCAGAACGAGGTCGAACAGTCCACCTACAACTTCGAGCACAGCGATGTGGAATTTTTGCTCGGTGCGTTCGGCAGTTATGAGAAACAGGCCAAACACCTGATGGAACAGCAACTGGCACTGCCAGCGTACGAGCAAGTGTTGAAAGCCGCGCACAGTTTTAATCTGCTGGATGCGCGCGGCGCGATCTCTGTGACTGAACGTGCCGCCTACATCGGACGCATCCGCAATTTGGCGCGCAGCGTGGCCAAGAGCTACAAAGAAAGTCGGCGTCGACTTGATCCACCTTTTCCGATGGCATCACGCGAACGGGCTGCTGAAGTGGTTGCTCAGATGGATGCAGAAAAACTTTTGGCCAGGCATCCAAAGGAAGCAGCTCCATGACAACCACCAAAAATCTGCTGGTCGAATTGTTTGTCGAAGAGCTCCCACCAAAGTCACTGAGAATTCTTGGCGAGTCATTTGCCAGTGGCATTTTCAATTGGCTTGAGAAATCTGGTTTAGTTTTGCGTACTGATATTATCAACACTAAGACGTACGCGAGTCCGAGGCGATTGGCAGTATCTATATCAAATGTTGTATCTCAAGCAGCTGACAAATCGGTATCGCAAAAACTAATGCCGGTAGCGGTAGGCCTGGATGTTAATGGGCAACCTACGGCTGCGTTGCTCAAAAAACTCGCCGGCTTCGGCGCGGACGAATCGCTCGTGTCCAGCCTCAATCGCGCAATCGACGGCAAGGCAGAAGCCTTGTTCTTCGACAGCGTGGTGAAGGGCGCGACATTAGCAGAGGGTTTGCAAAAGGCGCTTGATGAAACAATCGCCAAGCTCCCGATCGCCAAGGTGATGAGCTATCAACTTGAAGACGGCTGGAGCAGCGTTCAATTTGTACGCCCCGCACATGGACTGATCGCGCTGCATGGCGCGGAGATCGTACCGGTCGGCGTGCTAGGCCTGACAGCAGGCCGAACCACGCAGGGACATCGCTTCGAAGCCAGCAGCTTGATGGTCGTACTAAAAGATGCCGATAGCTATGCGCATCAACTTGAAAGCGAAGGTGCGGTGATCCCTAGTTTTGAAAAACGCCGCGCCGAGATCGTCAAGCAACTCGCGGCTGCCGCCACCAAAGAAAACCTCAAGCCAATTGAAGATGAAGCGCTGCTGGACGAAGTGACCGCGCTGGTCGAGCGCCCCAACGTACTGCTTGGCCAGTTTGAAAAGGAATTTCTTGAAGTGCCACAGGAATGCCTGATCCTGACGATGAAAGCTAACCAGAAATATTTTCCGCTGCTTGACGCACAGGGCAAGCTCACCAACAAATTCCTGATCGTATCCAATATTCGTCCGGACGATCCTGGATTAGTGATCGGCGGCAACGAGCGCGTAGTGCGCCCGCGCTTGGCCGATGCAAAATTCTTCTTCGATCAGGATCGCAAGAAGTCGCTTGAATCGCGCGTCGCGAAACTCGGTAACGTGGTGTACCACAATAAACTGGGTACGCAGTTGCAGCGCGTAGAGCGCATCGCCACATTGTCAGGCACGATCGCGCGCATGCTCAATGCCGACAAGGCGGACACGGAACTGGCGGCGCGATTATCAAAGGCTGATCTGCTCACCGACATGGTCGGCGAATTCCCGGAACTGCAAGGCATCATGGGGCGCTACTATGCGATGCACGACGGCGAAAAACAATCGGTAGCGGATGCGATAGAGGCGCACTACCACCCGCGTTTTGCCGGGGATACGTTGCCGCAAGGTAACATCGCATGTGCTTTGGCCCTGGCCGACAAACTCGAGACGCTGGTCGGCATCTATGGGATCGGACAGATTCCAACCGGCGACAAGGATCCGTTCGGTCTACGCCGCCATGCCTTGGGCATCTTGCGAATACTGATAGAAACGCCTCTGAATTTGCCGTTGGGCGCGTTGCTCAAAATGGCTGCAGAAAACTTCCCGTCGAGCATGTTGAGCCCAACTGTCGCAAAAGATGTCGAGGCATTTATGCTGGATCGCCTGCGCGGTTACCTGCGTGAACGCGACTTCGAGGTGTCGCATATCGAGGCAGTGCTCTACATACTGAACGGGCGGCTACACGAGACTCTGCCGCGCCTGGAAGGCGTGCGCGCCTTCGCCGCACTGGAGGTGGCCAAGGACTTGGCTGCGGCCAACAAGCGTGTGCAAAACATTATGCGCAAGAACCACGAGGAGATCGGTGCTGATTTGGCCAGTGCGGCAATAAAGCCTGCATTACTGAAAGAAGCCGCCGAACGCGACCTGTACCAGGCCATGCATGACATAACGCCGTTCGTGCAAGGCTATCTGGATCGCGGCGATTATGGACAAAACCTGAAAGCGTTAGTCACGCTCAAGCCGTTCATCGATGACTTCTTTGAAAAAGTCATGGTGATGTGCGAGGACAAGGAGCTGCGTTTAAACCGGGCCATACTGCTACAGCAACTCGGCAGACTGATGAATCAGGTCGCCGATATTTCCAAACTGGCCACCTAGGAATTTAGGGATAACATAGCCATGAAACTCATCATTCTCGACCGCGACGGCGTGATCAATTATGACTCCGACCAGTTCATCAAGGGCCCGGAAGAATGGAAGCCGATACCCGGCAGCCTGGAAGCCATTGCGCGTTTAAACCAAGCCGATTATCGCGTGGTAGTGTCTACCAATCAATCGGGTGTCGGGCGCGGGTTGTTCGACATGCCAACGCTGAATGCGATACACGACAAGATGCACAAGGCCTGCTCGCTGGTCGGTGCGCGCATCGATGCGGTGTTTTTCTGCCCACATACAGCGGACAGCCATTGCCATTGCCGCAAGCCCAAGGCCGGCATGCTGGAAGAAATCGCGGCGCGTTACAACCTCAGTCTTGCGGGTGTGCCAATAGTTGGAGATTCGTTGCGCGACTTGCAATCTGCCGCAACGATGAGCGCCCAGCCTTATCTGGTGCTGACCGGCAAGGGTATGAAAACCCAGGCGGCGGGCGGACTGCCGGAAGGCACGCGGGTATTCCCTAATCTTGCGGCTGTGGCCGCAGAACTGTCGTAGGGGCGATTGATGACTTGCCCCTACTATAGGGCTTGATATGCTCTTGATACGTTCATTAGTTTTTCTGTTACTGCAAATCATCATCACCCCGGTTTTTGCGCTGCTGGCATTATTATCTTTTCCATTCAGCCGGCTCGCGCGTTACCGTTTTATTTCGCTGTGGGCCAGGATGATGCTGCCCATATTGCGCGCAGTATGCGGCATACGCCACGAGGTGAAGGGCATCGAGAACCTGCCCAAAGAGCCGTGCATCATATTGTGCAAGCATCAATCGGCATGGGAGACCCTGGCGTTGCAGGTTGTCTTCCCGCCGCAAGTCTGGGTATTGAAGCGCGAGCTTTTGTGGATACCGTTTTTCGGTTGGGCGCTGGCGCTGACCAGCCCGATTGCGATCAAGCGCAGCGATGGCAAAGGTGCGATCAAACAATTGTTGAATCAGGGCAAAGAAAGGCTCGCGCAGGGTTTCTGCGTGGTGATCTTTCCTGAAGGCACGCGCGTACCGTTTGGCCAGCGCGGCAAATACAAAATTGGCGGTGCGATGCTGGCGGCAAGCAGCGGGGTGCCGGTAATACCGGTGGCACACAACGCCGGACGTCTGTGGGGGCGCAATGCATTCAGCAAACACCCCGGCCTGATCACGATGAGTATCGGCTCGCCCATCGTCACGGCAGGGTTAAAAGCGGAAGAGATCAATGCGCGCGTCGAAGCGTGGATCGAGAATGAAATTCAAAATCTGGAACATTGATGCTCAAACGATTGCGCAATTTAGCCATACCCCCCAGCGTTGAACAACGCGCCACCTTCCTCTCCGGCAAACAGATCACCTACACCCTGAAGCGTAGCGGCAAACGCCGCAGCATCGGCCTACGTATCGACGATCGCGGACTGACTGTCAGCATGCCGCTGCGAGCATCGGAAAAATGGCTGCACAGCGTGTTGCAGGACAAGGCGAACTGGGTGGTGGAAAAGCTGGATGGGTGGCAAACGCAAAAGCCGAAGGAAAACCTCTGGCAGGACGGCGAAACCATAGATTATCTGGGTGAGCTGCTGGTATTGCGCGTGGTGCAAGGTTTGTTCGTTTCGCCAGCGGAACGACGCAGCAGGGAATTGTGGATATTTGCTGCGGATGCTGGCGATTCGGCCTATGTCGAACAAGAGGTGTCGCTTTGGTACCGAGTCCAGGCCGAGCAGTTCTTTTCCCGGCGCGTGGCACATTACGCACCGCTGCTGAATGTCGTGCCACGCGCAGTCAAACTGTCGGAAGCAAAAACCCAATGGGGCAGTTGTACTGCGCATGGCTCGGTGCGGCTGAATGTGCGGCTGATCGAGCTGCCGCAGCGCCTAATCGACTATGTCGTGGTACATGAGTTGGCCCATCTGCGCGAACTGAATCATTCGGCGGCATTTTGGCGAGTGGTAGAAAGTGCCTGTCCAGATTACTTGAGTCTGCGTGGTGAGCTCAAGGCCATTGCCATCAGATGACATATAATCCGGCCGGTTGAATATTTGCGGGTGCAATCATGCGTTCTGGCTTTATCACGGACAAAATTCCGTACATCGTCGTAGTTCTGGCTTTTCTGCTGCAAGGCTGCGGGCACAAAGGTCCGCTGATGCTGCCCGAGCCCAAGGCCCCAGCGGCACCAAGCCAAACATCCCCGGCGCAGACAACTTCGGATCAAACCACGAGCCCGAAAAAAACAGACTTGCCCCCCGCAACAGCCAAATAAAAAACCATGAGCGATTACTTTCATTATCAAAACGACGCGCTTTATGCCGAGCAAGTACCGCTGGCCGACATCGCCGCGCAGTTCGGCACGCCCTGCTATGTGTACTCGCGCGCTGCGCTGACGGACAGCTTGCGCCAATTCACCACTGCGCTGCAGAGTCGGGATCACCTGATTTGCTATGCGGTGAAAGCCAATTCCAATCTGGCGATCCTGAATGTATTTGCTCGTTTGGGTGCGGGGTTCGACATCGTGTCCGGCGGAGAATTGCAGCGCGTGCTGGCGGCGGGCGGCGATGCGCGCAAAGTGGTGTTCTCCGGAGTGGGCAAGACCGCTGCCGAAATGCGCCTGGCACTCGAAGCGGATATTTTGTGTTTCAACGTCGAATCCGCCACCGAGCTGGATCGTCTCAATGAAGTGGCCGGGAGCATAGGCAAAGTCGCGGCGATCAGCCTGCGCGTGAACCCAGATGTGGATGCGAAGACCCACCCCTATATCTCTACCGGCCTGAAACAGAACAAATTCGGTGTGGCGTACACAGAAGCCATTGCGCTATACCGCAAGGCGCAGGGTCTACCTCATTTGCGCATCACCGGCATGGATTGCCATATCGGTTCGCAACTAACGGAGACCAGCCCGTTCATCGCCGCCGTGGAAAAGGTATTGGCACTGGTAGACATGTTGGCCAGTGAAGGCATCCGCCTGGAGCATCTTGACCTGGGCGGAGGCCTGGGTATTCGTTACCACGATGAAACGCCCCCGGCGATTGCCGATTATGTGGCAGCGCTATTGGCCGCGCTGCGCGGACGCAAAGAGAAGCTGGTCCTCGAGCCGGGGCGTGTTCTGGTCGGCAATGCCGGGGTTTTGCTGACCCGCGTCGAGTATCTCAAGCATGGCGAAGAGAAGAATTTCGCGATCGTGGATGCCGCGATGAACGATCTGATGCGCCCGGCCTTGTACGATGCCTACCACCATATTTTGCCGGTCAGGCGTGAAAAACACGTCTCGCAGAACTATGAAGTGGTCGGGCCGATCTGCGAAACGGGCGACTTCATCGGTCACGCGCGCGAACTGGCAATCGCCCCGGAATCCTTGCTGGCTGTGCTTTCCGCAGGCGCCTACGGGATGAGCATGAGCTCCAATTACAACACCCGTCCACGCGCTGCAGAGGTGATGGTGGACGGCAGCACCGTGCATCTGGTGCGTGAGCGCGAGGCAGTAGCGCAGTTGTACGCCGGGGAAAAGTTGATCGAGTGATTGTTGCAAAATTAATGAAAACTTTTTACGAAATTTGTTGCGCGATTTTTTAAACGTGGATACAGTACCGATGCCGCAAGCGTCTTTCGCTAAATACAGGGCGTTTGGGTGTGTAGTGAGTCATCGTGAAAGTTCTAAATTTTTTATGGAGAATGAAAATGGCAACATCAAAAACGCCCGCAACAAAAAAACCCGTAGCGAAGAAAGCAGCTGCCAAGAAGCCGGCCGCCAAGAAAGTCGCAGCTAAAAAACCAGCTGCAAAAAAAGCCGTAGCCAAAAAACCGGCCGCCAAGAAAGCCGTTGCTAAAAAACCAGCTGCAAAAAAAGCCGTAGCTAAAAAACCGGCCGCCAAGAAAGCCGCAGCGAAAAAGCCAGCTGGCAAGGGTATTCTGGGCGCGTAGTTTTGCCTCGCAAGGGGCGCGGTTTGCTTCCTCGCCCTTTTTAGTTTGTTCTGAAACCTTCACAACAACCCGTATTTCAACACGGGACGCTGTTTTTTCCCCTTTTAGAAATAGCCGCTATAAAAATCCGCGGTCATTCGACTGTCTCGCTGCCGACGCAGATTTCCAGAGGCTGACAGCAGAGTTCTTAGATCAAAAAGATCGTCGCCAGCCCCAGAAAAATGAAGAACCCGCCACTGTCGGTAATGGCGGTGATCATCACGCTGGATCCGATGGCCGGATCGCGGCCGAGTTTTTGCATGACTAGCGGGATAGCCAAACCAACGATCGCACCCACCAGCAGGTTAAGCAGCATGGCACTGGTCATCACGATGCCCAGCGACACGCTGTGATACAGGAAGTAAGCGAATAATCCGGCAACCCCGCCCCATACCAGGCCGTTCAAAGCGCTGATGGCCAGCTCCTTCATCAACAGCCGGCGCGCATTGTCCTGGGTGATTTGCCCCAGGGCCAGCGAGCGGATGATGATGGTGGTGGTCTGATTCGCCGAGTTGCCGGCAATGCCTGCGACTATGGGCATCAGCGTCGCCAGTGCGACGAATTTTTCGATCGTGCCCTCGAAGTTGCCGATCACGCGCGAGGCGAAGAAGGCGGTGCAAAGGTTAAGCGCCAGCCATGTCCAGCGGTTTTGCGCACTCTTCCACACCGAGGCGAAAATATCTTCCTCTTCGCGCAAGCCGGCCTGGTTCAACAGGTCGCTTTCAGCTTCGGTACGGATGAAATCCAGCACCACGTTCACTGTCACGCGGCCAACCAGCTTACCCTCCTCGTCCACCACCGGTGCAGAAACCAGATCGTAGCGTTCAAACGACTGGGCCGCTTGTTCGGCCTTTTCTTCCGGGTGCAACTGTATCGTATCCGTGATCATCACCTTGCTGACGATCATTTCCGGCTCGTTCACCACGATCCGGTTAAGCGGCAATACCCCTGTGAAACGGTCATTGCGATCGACCACGAAAATCTGGTCGGTGTGGTCGGGCAGTTCATCGAAACGGCGCAAGTAGCGTGTCACCACTTCAAGCGTGACATCGTCGCGGATATGGATCATGTTGAAATCCATCAGCGCGCCGACTGAATCTTCCGCGTAGGACATCGCGGCACGCAACTGCTCGCGCTCTTCGATGGACAGTGACTTGAACACGTCGCGCATCACGTTTTGCGGCAAATCAGGCGCCAGATCAGCGATCTCGTCGGCATCGAGCTGGCCGGCGGCGGCACTCAATTCCTCGCGGTTCATGCTGGCGATCAACGATTCCCGCACCGCTTCAGATACCTCGATCAGTATCTCGCCATCGCGTTCGGCTTTGACCAAATCCCATACCAGCAAGCGCTGCTCGATGGGCAATGCTTCCAAAATGTAAGCAATGTCCGCCGGGTGCAGGCCATCCAGCTTGCGGCGCAGCTCGGCTATATGTTGTTTGTGCACCAGCGTGTCAACCAGTGCGTGGCGGTCTTCGCGCGGCAGCTCCTGGCGATGAATGACCTCCTCCAGCAAGGCGTGTTTGTGCAGCAGTGTTTCCACCTGCTTGAGGTGTTCCTGCACATTCTCGGTGTAATGCTGTTCCTGGTTGGTGTCGGTCATTGAGCGTCCCTATGAATCGCGCGCTATTGTAAAGAAAACCCCGGCCAGCCGCCCAGAGAATTTATTTAGGGAATTTCCACATCGTTCATGCGTTCCAGAATAACGCCGAACTGCAGCAGCAGGCCACGCGCATCGCGATGTTTTTCATAGTAGCGTGGCTTGGGCACCATCGCGGCCAACATCGCGGCCTCAGCCGCCGAAAGTTGTGCAGCATCCTCTTGATAATAATGTTGCGCAGCCGCTTCCGCACCGAATACGCCGTCGCCCCATTCAATGATGTTGAGATAAATCTCGAAGATGCGCCGCTTGTCCATCACCGCCTCCAGCATCAGGGTGATCGCTGCTTCCTCCAGCTTGCGCCAGGGCGTGCGCTGGGTGGAAAGGAATAGATTCTTGGCAAGCTGCTGGCTGATGGTGGAACCGCCCGCCACGATCTTGCCTTTCCTGAGATTTTTCTCGTAAGCCTTTTCTATTCCTTCCCAGTCGAATCCCTCATGGTCGACAAAACTCGCATCCTCGGCGGCAATCAGCGCGCGCTTGAGATTGTCGGAAATCCTGGCATAGGGAACCCATTGATGTTGCAGCACTGCTTTGGGATTTTTATCGTGCATGATCTCCAGCCGCGTTTCCATGAACGCGCTACTGGAAGGATTGTTTTTCACCCACCAGCAGATGTGCGCGAATAGCCACACCTGATACAAAATCAGCAAAGTGAAGAATATCGTCACACTGCGCCAGGTCCAGCGCCACAGCCATTTCCAGATTTTTTTCATTGCTGTGCTTCCTTCGGCATGCTCAGGACAGGCACAATGCTGCGATGACAGGCGCGGTCTCTGGGCGCACGCCGCGCCAGATGAAGAAGGCTTCTGCAGCTTGTTCG
Source organism: Gallionella sp. (assembly GCA_025350405.1). GTDB lineage: Bacteria > Pseudomonadota > Gammaproteobacteria > Burkholderiales > Gallionellaceae > Gallionella. Next base: position 191 of record JANXXX010000128.1, on the reverse strand, counting down.
ACCAGCATGCCGAGTCCGTCTGAAACCACAGCCGCGCCGTGTTCGCGCGCGAATTTCATGAACGGCGTTTCGCGTCCGTACATCATGTCGTAGGCCAACGCGCCGGGGGCGAAGATGCCGGTTGGCAATGGCGGCATTTCATCAGATAGACCGCTGGAAGTGGCGTTGATGATGACATCGAATTGTTTGCC
>JANXXX010000112.1 GCA_025350405.1 Gallionella sp. | reverse complement strand
TGTTCGCATGCATGGTGGACTCTCCTTCGCAGTTTGGTCGCTACGAAAGAGACAATAAACCTGCCATGCATGTGCTGTTTTGGAACGGACAGTACGCCCTACTTTATTGAAATGCAACGGGGTTTTGAGGGGAGACCTCAGTACCGGAGTTCAATTATTTTTATGAGAGCGCGATCCTCTATTCGCGGAGCGCTGCGGTGATCTCATACGAACGGAGGCGAGCTTTATGATCGAAGATCATCGAGGTGATCATCAATTCATCCGCACCGGTCTGCTCGATGAAATCCTGCAAGGCACGCTTCACGGTGTCGCGCGAGCCGATCGCGGCGCAGGACAGCACTTCGTCGAGCACGTCGCGCTGCTGCGGGGTGATGCTATCCAGATAACCTTGCACCGGCGGCTGCAGGCGCTTGGGGTGGCCGGTGCGCAGGTTGACGAAGGCCTGCTGCATCGAGGTCGCGAGAAATTGCGCCTGTTCTTCGCTATCTGCCGCAAACACGTTGTAACCGAGCATCACGTACGGCTGCGCCAGCCGGGCAGACGGCTTGAAGGTGGAGCGGTACAAGGCGATCGCCTGCATCATTTGCTCCGGCGCAAAATGTGATGCGAATGCGTAAGGCAGGCCCAGCGCCGCCGCCACTTGCGCGCCGAACAGACTCGAAACCAGGATCCATATCGGTACATGCAGCCCGGCGCCCGGCACGGCACGGACTGCATGGCGCTGCTCCGCCGAGAAATAACCCATCAGTTCGATGACGTCATTGGGGAACTGGTTGGGATCGGTGGCGAGATTGCGGCGCAAGGCACGCGCGGTGAGTTGGTCTGATCCCGGCGCGCGACCGAGGCCCAGGTCAATGCGCCCGGGATAGAGTGATTCCAGCGTGCCGAACTGTTCGGCAATCACCAGCGGTGCATGGTTGGGCAACATGATCCCGCCGGCACCGACGCGGATCGTAGCCGTGCCACCGGCCACATGCCCGATCAGCACAGCGGTCGCGGCGCTGGCGATGCCCGGCATGCCGTGATGCTCGGCCAGCCAGAAACGGTGATAGCCCCAGCGCTCCGCGTGTTGGGCAAGGTCGAGCGTGTTGCGAAACGATTGGGCAGCGTCGCTGCCTTCGTTGATCGGGGCCAGGTCAAGGATGGAGAAGGGAATCATATGCTATCAATGCTCATCTCTCATTTTTCATCGCGATTTTTATCCATGGGATCAACCACACGGATCACTTCGCCCTCGATCACTTTGCCCTTGATCATCTCTTCTTCCCTCACCACGCCACCCATCATCTCGTCGCCCATCATTTCGTCATGGGCGCGAAAGCTGCGCATCTGTTTGCGCAACTCGCGGGTCTTCCACCACAGGTAAGCAAAGGCTGCCGTACCCGCGATCAGGATGATCGCAAACAATACCGCCGAAAACATCAGCACCAAAGCAACCAGCGCCGCAGTCACAATGAGGGCCGCTATCTTGCGCAATAGGCCGGGAGGTTTTGTCGCGGTAGGGGGAAGATGTTTCATCTGTAAGTCGTAGCCGAGTCGATCAAATCACTTTATGGCCTAATAGCCATCCCAGCCCGACCAGCGAACCAAAGAAAATCGCCAAGTGCGCCCACACCCAGAACCAGTAGCGGCGTTCGAGTTTTTCCTGAGGGATGTTGCTGACCATGAACAGGCGTCCGTCTGGCGGCTGGATGAGGTAGTTGACATCCGGCGCTGCGCGCTCTGCCGTCATGCGTTTAGCCGCTTCGCGTTTGGCTGCCTGGCGTGCCAGCATCCATTCCTGCATGTCGAGCCCACCGTCGTTGTTGAGGTCGAAACGTTTAAGCAATTCGGGCATATTCTGCTTCCACTCCGCCAGCACGTTTTTAACTTCTTCGTTGGCATCCAGTGCTACGCTGCTGCCGCCGAAGGTGCGGAACTGGCCGATGGTGTAGATGCTGTCGAGATGCAGCAGCAGCCACTCGGTGTAGCGGTATTCGGATTCCGTCCAGGTCTCCTTGTGCTGGGTGAGTATCTCGGCGCCGCTGGGGTCGACTACGCAGTGCCCGGTTTCATCCTCAAGCAGGAAGAAGCCGTTGCTCTCGTCGCTGTCTTCAGTGTGCCATTCGTTTTTGCCGGTCTTGCGCTCGACCTTGTAGCGATACCACAGGCATGGCAGGCCGGTGAGTTTGCTCAGTAGCTGTTTGTCGGGCAGCAGTTTGCCGCGTCCGGTGAGTTCGACGTAGCCTTGGGCCGCTGAGGCGATGCGCGAGGTGGGGATGTCGCGTACCACACGCAGGCGGCGCAGCGCGGACATCCACGCGAACAGGCTGATGAATGCCATCAGGCCGAAACAGATCAGCCAGCCGGTGTGTGAATTGAATTGCGCGGCGATGAGGATCAGCACAAGTTGCGCGCCGGAGGTGATGAGCTGCGCATACTCGCGGCGCAACATAGTTAGCATGGCTACAGAACCGTACAGGTATCTAGCTGAGCAGCGCTTTCATATCCACGTCGGCCTTTTCCGCAGTGGAGAATTCGAGCAGCGGTTTGACGGTAAAGTTGAACATGTTGGCAACGAGCACCGCCGGAAATTGTTCGACGCCCACGTTGTTGATGTTGACCGAATCGTTGTATAACTCGCGGCGGTCGGCGATGCCGCTCTCCAAGCTGGAGATGCGTTTTTGCAGTTGCATGAATTGCTCGTTGGTTTTAAGTTCAGGGTAGGCCTCGGCCACCGCGAAGATGCTGCCCAGTCCGGCACGCAGTGCGCCTTCCGCCTTGCCCAGCGCGGCGACGTCCTGGCCTTCACGCGCGGCCTGCACTTGCGAACGCGCGGCGATCACGCGCTGCAAAGTTTCCTGCTCAAATTGTTTGTATTGCTTGCACACCTCGACCAGCTTGGGCAGTTCGTCGTGGCGCTGTTTGAGCAACACGTCGATGTTGGCCCATGCTTGCGCCACGCCATTCTTCAGGCTCACCAGGTTGTTGTACAGGCTGATGAGGTAGATCAACGAGACGACGACGATACCGAGAACGATCAACATAAATGTCATGGGGTTTCCTTTGTGTATGTGCACTGAACCGCATCATAAAACAAAATTGCGGCACGCGGTATTACGGGGGCAGGGCAGATAGAGCTTAATGAAATCAATGGTGGGTCAGATCGCTTTAGCTGTGGAGGATGCTACATGCGATTCAATTCGCGCAGCGGTGTGCTGAAGCCGTTCCTGGATACAGTCGAAGTCACCCACCTGATAGTCACGGCAGATCATCGGTCGGCGCTCGTATATCGTACACAGCAAGGTTTTCCTGTCCAGGGCTGAGCACCAGCCGTCGTCGAGACGCGCCATGACCCATCCGTCCCACTGGTCGCGTTCCGTCAATTCGAGCGGAATATCGTCGTCACCCATCAACATCACCTCCAACCGGCAACAACAGGCTTTACACGAGCTGCACGATATGGCCGGGTTGTCGCCGCTGTCAGTCATAGTCGACTTCCATCTCGCTACCGGCGTATGAATTCTGCAACTCGGTGATGACCGTTTTGATTCCGGTATTCGACAATATCTTTTCCACGATGGTGTTTCTGTACTCGTTCATGCGTTCGCGCAGGACGGGGTGATAGGTAGACGGGACTTTTTTCAGCAATGCGTCCCACCCCGCATCGATATCCGGTGGTGATTTCCGAACACCCTGGATCAGGGTTTCGAGATCTTTTTGCCTGGCTCGCGCGACGATGGGTCCGTCACCGGCAATCGCGAATATCACCGCGATAGCGATCACCGCATGGGCGTCGAGATCGGGATCTTTGACCGGCCCGGCGTAATGCTTTTGGCGCAGCCATTTTGCGCAAGACACGATCTTCTGGTTGTTCTGCCGTTCCTGTAATTCGCGTTTATAGACCTCATCGCCCGTCCATGACGAGATGGGGTCGGCGCGGCAGATCTCGGCGAACAGCACTTTGATATCGCGCTGTTGCACAAACGGATCGTTGTCGAACTCTGAAACAAACGCGGTAAATGGCAGGGCGGACAATTCCTTGATCTGCCGGAAGCCCATCTGGAAAACATATTCCGCACCGTGGTGCAGCAGGAAGGACAGCTGCGCATCGTCGTCTTGCGGAATATTCGCCTGACTGATGCCCAGCGAGATGCATCCAACCGTCAGATGAAAAGCATCGAGCAGGCCATCCGCCGTCCTTTCGTTAGTGAACTTTTTGGCGACGAGCACGGTGATGCCGCTTAGTTCATCGAGCAGGGTCTGCGCCGCCTCCTGATTGTCCGCACGCCGGGCCAGCGCTTCGAGCGCTGACACCAGATGGGGCGGGTGAGTGGTGATGTGGGCGAGTTGCATGGCTGAGTTTTCGTTAACCTGCTGCGAGTATTGATTGCGCATCACGCAAAAATATCTTCACCCAGACTGGGGCGGATACCTTTTTTCGGTGTGCTGGATGCTTTGCCCGGTACCTGCTTGCGCAGGCGCAACAGCAATTCGTGGGTGGTTCGGGCTAAAGCGTATTCATGATGACGTTCATCGTCATCGCCCTCTTCGGAGCGCGCTTTCAATTGGTTCTCGCCGGGCTGCCAGTCGGGGAACATCTCGAACAACACCCGATCCCACGCATCGGAATCGTTGCGTGCGATCTCCAGCGCGAGCGGTATCACATCGTGATCGGAAGTCGTCGATCCGCTGCTGTGCGCGCCGCGCGCATGGACGTCATGGGCGAGCTCGATAATTTCCCTGGTGGCGGTCGAGAATAGTACGGCAAACGCCGTCGTTCCCCAGTCGGTCGCTAGTGCCTCATGGATCAGCTTGGTGCGCCGCTCCGCATCGTCGGTGGAGAAAACAATACCGTGGATATGCGCGAACAGAGATTCGGTCAACACCTCGGGCTCATCCTCGATCTTGTCTTCGCCCCAAGTGGCGGCGAAAAAGGCCAGGCTCCCGGCCCACGCTTTGGGCGAGATCAACATCGTGGCCAGCGATAGCTTGCCGCCATCAAAAGCCGACAAATGCATCGCGGCCACCTGCGGCTCCAGTGTGTTCAGCACCGCTACCACGGCCAGATCGCCGAATTGCTCCGCCGTGTCGTTGATCGCCTCTTCCGCATGGGCGGTAGAACCGGCCAGGACCAGCTCGGTAACCTGCCGGCTGATCGCCGGAAAATTAGAGTTGTCAGCCATTCCCGTCCTCGCGTGTATCGAATATATCCACGAAGTCCTGTCCGGGTGCGACATGATCTTCATCCTCCATTTCATGACCGCCTTTTTCTTTTTCTTGCTCTTCTTCTTGCAGGGCATCGAGCGAGTTGTCTACATCCGTCCAGCGCTTGGTGTTCTTGAACAGGAATGCGGTAATGATCGCCTTGCGCGCCAGTTCCGGATTGCTGGCGGCAACGGTAGCCAAAGCCATCGCCGCATTGGCATCCGCACACGACACCATCGTGACCACCTTAGCGGCATCGCCGCTTTCATATTGTTTGCACTGCATCAGCAGCCCGGCCGGATCATCGAAGCTCAGGTGATCGGCCAGCGCAAAGCTCAGCAGATTCACATCGTCTATCTCCGTGCCCTTCGTGTATTCGCCGATCAGCGATTTGATGACACTCGCATAATTCTTCCGGTCGGGCGGCTCGCCCAGCGTGTCCTCGATCTGGACGCCCAGTTCGCGCGATTGATAAGCAAATTCGTGATGGATGTTTTTATTCATTGGGTTTATTCATGGGGAATCGTAAGTGGATTGTTTAATGGCTATCGTGCGGCATAACCACGCCGCAGCGATCGAACAGCGCAAGCCATAATGCGCGCGCCTCGCTTTCGGAATCGATGATGATGCGATTGTTCAGGCTCTGGTTGTATTCCGCCCTTTTTTGCGGATCGGAAAGCAACTCATACGCCGTCTTGATCGCATTGAATCTGATCTCCGAATTCGAATGCGTGCTTCTGTCCGGATGGTGGCGCATCGCCAGCGAGCGATACGCCTTCTTGATCTCCTCGGTCGTCGCGGTCGGCGCAACGCCAAGGATGTTATATAGGTTTTCCAACGGCTGTCTCCTGTGAGGCGGGGATTTTACACATTAGCGAGAATGGGGTATGAAAAGTTTCTGCAATTGCCTGATTCGGCAGCTGGAAAATGCGGGTGTAGCTTTCAATCCAACCTACCACTACACCACCCTACAGCGCGCGCACCTTCACGGTCTTGCCCTTGACCTTGCCTGCCGCTAATTTGCGCACCGCCTCGTGTGCGATGTTGCGCGCGACGGCGACGTAGGTGGATTGATCGGTAATGGTGATCTTGCCGATTTGCTCGCGCGTGTATCCCGCTTCGCCGGTGAGCGCGCCCAGCACGTCACCGGGGCGTATCTTCTCCTTGCGTCCGCCGAGCATCTGCAGCGTGACCATCGGTGGTATCAGCTTCGCCTCGTCTTCATCTTTCAACTCGCTGAGTTCATGCCACTCCGGTTTGATGCGCATCATCTGCGCGATGTCGATGACACGGCGCTGGTCGGATGGGCTGCACAGGCTGAGCGCCCAGCCGTTCTCTTCGGCGCGACCGGTTCGGCCGATGCGGTGGATGTGCATCCCGGGGTCGGGCGTGATGTCTACATTGATCACCGCTTCGAGCTGCGCGATGTCCAATCCCCGCGCGGCAACATCGGTCGCCACCAGCACCGAGATGCTGCGATTGGCGAACTGGATCAGCACCTGATCGCGTTCGCGCTGCTCCATATCACCATTCAGCGTCAGCGCCTTGATGCCCTGTGCATGCAGCGCCTCCAGCAGGGAGCGGCACTGCTGCTTTGTGTTGCAAAAGGCCAGCGTGCTCACCGGGCGATAATGTTTGAGCAAGGCGCCCACGGCCTGCAACCGGTCCTCGTTACTCACCTCGTAGAAACGCTGGCGTATCTTGCTTTCTTCATGCTGCCCGGTCAGCTTCACTTCCTGCGGATCGCGCATGAACTGGCGGGCGAGCCTCGCGATGCCATCGGGGTAAGTCGCCGAGAACAGCAGTGTCTGGCGATTGGCCGGACAACGCTTCGCGATAAAAGCGATGTCCTCAACAAAGCCCATGTCCAGCATGCGATCCGCCTCGTCGAGCACCAGCATATTGAGCGCTTCCAGATTCAGCGTGCCGCGCTCGATGTGATCCATGATGCGCCCCGGTGTGCCGACGACGATGTGCGCGCCGTGCTCCAGGCTGCTGGTCTGCGTGCGCATGATGCTGCCGCCGCACAGTGTCAATATCTTGATGTTGTCCGAGGAACGCGCCAGGCGGCGTATCTCCTGCGTCACCTGATCGGCCAGCTCGCGCGTCGGGCACAACACCATCGCCTGTGCCGCAAAGCGGCGCGGGTTGAGATTGGTGAGCAGCGGCAACCCGAACGCCGCCGTCTTGCCGCTGCCGGTCTTCGCCTGCGCGATCAAATCGCGGCCCGCCAACGCGATCGGCAGGCTGGCTGCCTGTATCGGCGTCATCGTCAGGTAGCCTAGCTGCCGCAAGGTTTCCTTCATGCCGGGCGACAGCGGCAGCTCGTTGAACGAGCGACCTGAAATTCTGGCTGCGGGCGGGGATGAGGGACGGGTGATATCGGTCATACGTAATTCCTGATTATTGATCTTTTCATAATTCATGACACTGTTTTACGCGATGCATCATCCCTCTCCCGGCCTTACGGCCACCCTCTCCCGCTTGCGGGAGAGGGAATATTGGCATTCCCCTCTCCCACTCGTGGGAGAGGGGCGGGGGAGAGGGTATGTGTCACGATTTATGAAAACG
>JANXXX010000105.1 GCA_025350405.1 Gallionella sp. | reverse complement strand
AAGGACGTCTATGTGCACGGCCTGATCCGCGATGCGGAAGGCCACAAGATGTCCAAATCCAAGGGCAATGTGCTCGACCCGATCGACCTGATCGACGGCATCGCGCTTGACGCTCTGGTGAAGAAACGCACCACTGGCCTGATGAATCCGAAGGATGCCGAGAAGATCGAGAAGCGCACGCGCAAGGAATTCCCCGACGGCATCCCCGCATTCGGCACCGATGCGCTGCGCTTCACCTTCGCCTCGCTGGCCTCGCCGGGACGCGATATCAAGTTCGACATGCAACGCTGCGAGGGTTACCGCAATTTCTGCAACAAGCTGTGGAATGCCACGCGCTTCATGCTGATGAATTGCGATGGCCATGATGTCGGCCTGGATGAAAGCTTGCCGCTGGAGATTTCCGCTGCAGACAAGTGGATAATCAGCATGCTGCAACAGGCCGAAGCCGAGATGGCGACACACTTTGCCGATTACCGTTTCGACATGGCCGCGCGCACGGTGTACGAACTGGTGTGGAACGCCTACTGCGACTGGTATGTGGAACTGGCCAAGGTGCAGATCGCCATCGGCAATCCAGCACAGCAACGCGCCACGCGGCGCACGCTGGTGCGTGTGCTGGAGACCATCTTGCGCTTGGCCCACCCTATCATTCCGTTCATCACTGAAGAGTTGTGGCAATCGGTCGCGCCGCTGGCAGGCCAATATCATCCTGAAAGTTCGGGCGACAGCATCATGCTGCAAAGCTATCCGCAGGCCGACCGCAGCAAGATCGACCCAACAGCAATCGCGCAAGTGACTTTGCTGCAGGAGATCATCACCGCCTGCCGCAGCCTGCGTAGCGAGATGAATCTTTCTCCCGCCCAGCGTGTCCCGCTGATCGTCGCCGGAGATGCAAAAACACTCAATGCGCTTTCACCCTACATCAGCAGCTTGGCTAAACTCAGCGAGGTTCAAGTCGTCGCTGAATTACCGGAAGGCGATGCGGCCATCGCCATCGTCGGGTCATACAAGCTGATGCTGAAAGTGGAGGTCGATGTCGCCGTCGAGCGCGAACGCCTGGATAAGGAAATCACTCGTGTGCAAAATGAAGTTGCCAAAACTCAAGCCAAGTTAGGCAATACCAGCTTCGTGGATCGCGCTCCTGCAGCCGTGGTGGAACAGGAAAAGAAACGCCTCGAAGACTTCAGTACGACACTGGCGCAGTTGCGAACCCAGCGCAAGAAACTCGGCTAACTCAGCGGCGGCGAATCAGGAATACAAACTCGCCATCTTGCGCCGTTGAAGATAACAATTCGTTGCCGGTCTTGCGGCAAAACTCCGCGAAATCATTTGGCGCGCCTTTGTCAGTGGCAACTATTCTGAGCACCTGCCCGCTGTTCATTTCCGACAGGGATTTTTTGGCGCGCAATATCGGCAACGGACAGCTCAGGCCGCGCGAATCCAGTTCTGTATCGAAAGTTGTCATACACTCACTGCCAAACCGGCGTTGACCCACGCGATGATTCCGCCTTGCAGGTTATACACATCGACAAAGCCATTCGCCGCAGCAAATGCGGCCGCCTGCGCAGATCGCCCACCAGACCGGCAGTAAAAGACCGTAGTGGCGCTCTTGTCCATATCAGCCAACTTCAGCGGTACAAGATGCAAAGGCAAGGGCTCACCCTGTGGAATCTTTCCCTGGGCAATTTCCGCATCGGTGCGCACATCCACCAAGCGCACACTGTCCTGCATCATCATCACCTGCAGCTCTGCGACGGTGACATCCCTGAATCCGTGAGAGTTGATAGCACTAGGCATTTTCTTGTTCATCTCCAATTTGATTATGATCCGCCAGCAAATGTGAGATTCGGGTATTCGCAACCGACAAACGCTTTACCAGCATGCGCAGAAACGCTTCACTGAACTGGAAACGGCAACCAGTCGTGGCATGAGCCAACACATCCGGATTGATTTCAATCAGCACCACATCGTTCTTGGCGATCACGTCGGAACTGCGTTTGAAATCGCGCTCCAACAAATGTGCCATTTCACCAAAACAATCGCCGCGATGCAACAGGCTCAACAACCTGCCCTGTTTGACCACGCGCACAGCGCCGTGCGCAAGAATATACAAAAGACGCCCGGCTTCCCCATCCCGCAGAATATATTCGGCCTCGGGAATCTTGCGCCACTCGCTGGTACGCAGCACCTCCCAAAGTTCGACATCGCTGAAATTCTTGAAGAACGCCAGGCTGCGCAGCGTGTCGAATTTTTCCGTATCAAATATTTCTTTATCAGTGGGTTCTGTATGGCCGCTGGAAAATCCAACCAGATCATTCGCAAACTCCTCCCAGGTCTGGTAGCGTTTGGCAGTATCCTTCTCCATTGCGCGCTGCACGATTGCATCCAGTTTCGGCGGGGTTTCCGGGCGATATGTGCTGGGTGGCGGTGGCTCGATGTTGATGATGTGATAAATCATGCTGAAATTATTGCTCGCATTAAACGGCAACTTTCCGGTGAGCAGTTTGTACATCACCACCCCCAGCGAATAGATGTCAGTCTGATGCGTCAGCTTCAACTCTTTGACTTGTTCCGGCGACATGTAGGCGGGCGAGCCTATCCCGCTGACCTGAGTGGTTTGCTGGTTCTGGAGAGCCGCCGAACCAAAATCAGAAATCTTGATATCGGTTTCACCCTGCAACAAGATATTGGCCGGTTTGATATCGCGATGGATCACGCCCTGATACTGCGCATATTCGAGAGCCTTGCAGCACTTGTAACTGATTTCCGCAATGGTACTGATCGGCAGCAGCCTATCCACTTCGGTGTATTGCTCGAGTGTGCTGCCCTCGACGTATTCCATCACAATGTAATTGGTGTCGCCCTCCATCACCGCATCCATGATCCTGGCGATATGCGGGTGTAACAACTTGCCCGCCAGTGATGCCTCGGTCAACAAGAGCTTGCGATAAACCTTGGCCTGATTGGGGTCGCGCAACTTGCCAAGATCGAATAACTTGATGGCAACCTGCTGCTTGTTGAACGGATCGATAGCGAGGTACACTGTGCTGGTCGCCCCGGTACCGAGTACACGTACTACTTCGTATTTGCCTATTTTGTCCATTTTCTGATTACAGAAATTAAAACGATCCAATTCTGCGCATTTTGCTGAGCGCTGTCTATAACGGAATGTGTACACCCTGAAAGAATTTTAGCGCGCCCGGCAGTGTGAACCGCAAACAATAACAACTATCATAGTGATCATGAAAAGATTTACCCTGCTACTATTGCTGTGCATTTCTCCCTGCGCCTTGAGCGAAGGCTTGCCTGACTTGGGCGACGTCTCGCAGGCCGCACTTACCCCGTTGCAGGAACGCCAGATAGGACAGCAGAGCATGATGCAGATTCGTGCCAGCAAACAATATCTGGACGATGCCGAGATCAATGACTACCTATATCAACTGGGTGCCAAGCTGGTCGAAAACAGTCCCGAACCTACACTCGATTTTGAATTTTTTGCCGTCAATGATTACAGTGTAAACGCGTTTGCCTTGCCGGGCGGCTTTATCGGCGTCAATGCAGGACTGCTGCTCATTACACAAAGTGAATCGGAACTGGCCTCGGTATTAAGCCACGAAATTTCCCACGTCACGCAGCATCACTTAGCCCGCATGATAGCGGGGCAACAAGGTGACAGTCTGGTCTCGATGGCGGCCATCGCCATCGCCATACTCGCCGCGCGCACCAGCCCGCAAGCGGCAGAAGCCACCATCGCCAGCGTGCAGGCGGGCAATATCCAGAAACAACTTAATTTCACCCGCACTTACGAGGAGGAAGCGGATCGCATCGGCCTGCAGCTATTGCAAAAATCCGGATTCAACACCCACGCCATGCCGGAATTTCTGGAGCGGCTGCAAAAAGTTACTCGTCTGCTGGACAGCAACGCGCCCAACTATATGCGCACCCACCCGATCACCAGCGACCGGATCGCCGAGATCGGCAATCGCGTCCAGAAGCAGCCCTATCGTTTGGTCCCAGACAGCCTGGATTTCCAACTGGTGCGCACCAAACTCATCGCCGCGCAAAAGACCGCGCCGGATGCTATCGCTTATTTCAGCGACGCGCTGGGCGCGCAAAATTACGGTAACCCGATCGCGCAGCGCTATGGCCTGGTGAGTGCGCTATTGCGCAACAATGACATCCAGCGCGCCACGCAGGAATTGGCGACCTTGCGCAAACAGGCCAAAAACAACCAGATGGCCAGAAACAATGCGATGATAGAAACCCTTAGCGGGCAAGTGAAGCGTGCTGCAAAAAATAATACCGACACGCTGGCGTTCTACCGCACCGCCGTGCAGAACTTTCCGCAACATCGCGCGCTGATTTACGATTACGCCGATTTGTTGCTGCAAGACAACCAGGCGGGAATCGCCGTCAAGCTACTCACCGAACAGCTTACCCGCCACCCCAGCGACACCACGCTATATGACCTGCAAGCCCGTGCCTACGCGATGCAAGGAAAATCCCTTGAACAACACCAGGCACAAGCTTACAGCTATGCCTGGCAAGGCAACCTGTACGCTGCGATTGAACAACTCGAATTGGCGAAACAAGCAGGGGGAAGCTTTTACCAACTTTCGACGATAGAGAGTGATTTGCGCGAATTGCGCGAGATGCTGGGTGCGCGCGGCGGAAAGTAATTTTTGCTGTGCTTATCTTTTCCACGCAGAAACATGGGAACCAATAACTAAAAGTTACTCCGGAATTCAGGGTGTTGAATCACTCTTGGCAGCGCCGGACAAGGAGATAACTGTTATTGGTGCCGGGTGGCCAATGTTGCGTCAACTTTGTAGAGCTTCTTGCAAAACCATTTTTAAAACGAAGCGCAATGATATTTGATGTTCAAATTTCGGCATCAAAGTGATTACGTTCCTCCTGTTTGCGGCAATCTTTCAGATTTACCGCATTTCCTCACCCTTGCGGGCGAGTGTCCTGACAGGCCAAGCCGGTTTGGGACTTTAATTATTGGGTATCCGGAAATTAGTGTTGAATTCTAGTTTGGTTGTAAATGTTTCAAATGTTGAAACTTACTCAAATTCACCGGACTCAAGTTTCTTAACCAATGTTGCAATTGATGGGCCATATTCAATGACCTGAACATCTTTTTCAGCTTTTGAAAACATGATTTTGGCCATGACAGAGGTATCCACTACCACTTCTTTCCTCGGCCTTTTAAGTACTGAAGTTCGATTGTCTTTTCTGGCATCGTTGTCACTCTTCTATACACACCCTTGCAAGAGTGCGAATCACTTTGCTCCAGTTTCGGTGTCAGCGCACCAACTTCGTTTCGCAATTCGGGCATCAGTTCGTGCTGAACCATGCGCCATCGTGAACCATGTGCCATCGTTGCATCATTCCGTTTCGTTGCGTAGCATTAGAGCCGTCCAACGGGGTTTGAGTCTGCCATCTGGTCAAACTGGGCTGCGTGCGACGCCAACTGGTCAAGCGCTGCCAAGGCTCCAGAACCAGTTTTGCGCGCATATACATCTTGCCAGCAATGGCCGGCCCTTTTCTCTATTTCTTTTAGCACCCCATTCGGCGGTTAATTCAACTCAGGTGGGGTGTTTTGCAACAGCCTCTGTATAGAGCATAATACTGGCTGTGAACGATATTTCTGATGCGTGGCACGCAACGGCAGTGATTAAACAAACTACTTGTTCAACAAAGGGGTAAGAAACACGACAACTTTGTCAGTAAAATCATCTTCATGACCTGCTTCGCGCATTTCCCACTTGACCGTATTGAGAAGCTTAGCTTTTTTATAAATGTTCAGTTTGTGTTTTGATGCAAATGTGCGGGTACGATCTATCAGGTTGCCAAACTTTTTTTGGTAAACCTTTGCCGGTATTGCCTTCCCTTTTTGCTGCTCAGGGGGAAATAGCAGATTTATTTCACGAACAATTTCTTGTGCAAACAAAACTGCCTCTTCTGCATTGAACCAATCAAGTATCATATTGTTGCTCCGGGCATGTTTCTGGAATAAATAATGGGATACATCGTAATTTTTGGACTAAGCCGCTTCCATGGCATATTGATGCCTAAACAACAAGCAATCGATAACAGTTTAGCAAAAATCTTCTGCAAGGGGTTATTAGATGGGAATATTTGATCGTTTTCGATCTGCCGGTAAAGCTGCAGACGACGTCAGGAATAAAGCGGGGGCCTCCGAACCGGATGCGACGCGTTTGATTGACGAAGGTCATGCGCACGAGGCGAATGGCCGGATAGATGAGGCCATGCAATGCTATCTTGAGGCCATCCTGCGTGCGCCAAAG
>JANXXX010000087.1 GCA_025350405.1 Gallionella sp. | reverse complement strand
GCGCGAAAACGAGCCGAGGGCATGCAGCGCGAAAGCGAGGAGCGCACCCGGCAGATTCTGGACATGGCGATGGATGCGGTGGTCAGCTCCGATCAGCAGGGGCGGGTGATCGGCTGGAACCACGAGGCGGAAAAGATGTTCGGCTATCCATCCGGACGGGCGATGGGCAGGAACATGGCCGAACTGATCGTGCCGCCGGCCTATCGCAGGGCGCATGCCGAAGGCATGCAGCGCTATGCGGAGAGCGGCAAGAGCCATATCATCGGCCAGCGCATCGAGATTACCGCGATGCGCGCCGATGGCTCGGAGTTTCCGGTCGAACTCACGCTGATCGCGGTGCAGCGCCAGCAGTACTTCTTCCATGCCTTTATCCGCGACATCACCGAACGCAAACGAGCCGAACAGAAAAATGAAGTGTCAATACAACGCAACCGGGCATTGATGAAGTCAACGCTTGAGGGTATTCACATCATGGACATGCAGGGCAACATAGTGGAGGCCAATGATACCTTCTGTCATATGTTGGGTTATACCGTGACAGAGATGGCCAGCCTTAACGTGGCTGATTGGGATGCTCAGTGGTCGGGCGAAGAATTGATGGGGCGTTTCAAAAAGTTGATTCGGCTGGATGGTGCACTGTTCGAGACCAGGCACCGGCGCAAGGACGGTACGCTGATCGACGTCGAGGTCAGCACGACCGGCGCAGAGATAGATGGGCAATTTTATCTGTATGCTTCAAGCCGCGACATTTCAGGCCGCAAGGCCAGCGATGCGAAGATTCTGAGAATGAGCAATCTTTACGCCGCGCTGAGCCAATGCAACCAGGCTATCGTGCGCTGCACCAGTGTAGGGGAATTGTTGCCGCAAATCTGCAGTGATGTGGTGCAGTTTGGCGGAATGAAGATGGCATGGATAGGATTGATCGAAGAAGTGAGTGGCATGATCAAGCCGGCGGCCAGTTATGGATCCGGCGTCGAATATCTGGAGGGCATCCAGATATCTGTCAAAAAGGACGAACCATCCGGCCGCGGACCTGTCGGTATCGTGGTACGTGAGAACAGGCCTTACTGGTGTCAGGATTATCTGAATGATCCGCTGCTGGCGCTTTGGCGCGAGCGCGGCGTCCGCTACGGCTGGGCGGCATCTGCCGCATTGCCGCTGCTGCGTCATGACGTGGTTGTCGGTGCCCTGACCATTTATAGTGGAGAGGTCAATGCCTTTGACGAACCAGCGCGCAACCTGCTGCTTGAACTGGCGACAGATATTTCTTATGCATTGACCCGGCTTGCGTTGCTGGCTGAACGCAGCCAAGTGGAAAACGAGATGCGTATCGCCGCGGTGACATTCGAAACCCAGGAAGCCATTCTGATCACCGACCCTGGCGGCAATATACTGCGGGTCAATCATGCCTTCGAAGAGATCACCGGCTATCGCATGGAAGAGGTGATCGGACAAAACCCGCGCATCTTCCAGTCCGGGCGCCATGACTTCACTTTTTACCAAGCCATGTGGTCAACATTGCTCGATACCGGCAAGTGGGTAGGCGAGGTCTGGGACAAACGCAAGAATGGCGAGGTCTATCCGAAGCTGATGACGATTACTGCGGTGCGCGACGACAACATGCGGGTGACACACTACGTTGCGGTGTTTCGTGACATCACCAATCGCAAGAAATCGGAAGATGCGATCCATCAGTTAGCCTTTTATGATCCATTGACCCAGCTACCGAACCGTCGCTTGTTGCAAGATCGCTTGCAGCAGGCTCTGGCAGTCAGCGCGCGCAACGGCCGGTATGGCTCATTGCTGTTTCTGGATCTGGATCACTTCAAGGTCGTCAATGACACGCAAGGTCACGCAATGGGCGATCAACTGTTGATCGAGGCGGCACGCCGTCTCCGGAATTGTGTGCGAGAGGATGATAGCGTCGCCCGGCTGGGCGGAGATGAATTTGTGGTGTTGCTGGTAGATATGGGCAGCGAGGCAGATGAGGCCGCCACCCAAACCGAATTGGTCGCGGAAAAGATCCGCCAGGAGTTGGATAAACCCTATGTGCTGGATGAGTTTGAATGCCTGTCCACAGTCAGTATCGGCATCAGCCTGTTCTGCGGCCATCAGGAAAGTGCGGAAGGTTTGCTGCAGCACGCCGATGTCGCGATGTATCAGGCCAAGGCGGCAGGACGCAATGCGATACGCTTTTTTGATCCGCAGATGCAAACAGCTTTGGAGATGCGGGCGGGCATCGAAACGGATCTGCGCCATGCGCTCGATAAGCAGCAATTCCGCCTGCATTACCAGATCCAGGTGGACAACCTGCGCCGTCCGTTGGGGGCGGAAGTGTTGATCCGCTGGGAGCATCCAGAACGCGGGCTGGTTTCTCCGATGCAATTTATTCCTCTGGCCGAAGAAACCGGGCTGATCGTAGCGATCGGTTTATGGGTGTTGCAAATGGCCTGCGCGCAACTCAAGACATGGCAGCATGACGAGCTGACCCGCGACCTGACATTAGCGGTTAACGTCAGCGCCAAACAGTTCCGCCAAGCCGATTTTGTATTGCAGGTGCAGCGCGTGCTGCTGGAAAGCGGCGCAAAGCCTTCGCACCTCAAGCTGGAGCTGACCGAAAGTACCGTGCTGGAAAACGTCGAAGATACCATCAGCAAGATGCGCGAGTTGAAACTGCTGGGCGTAGGTTTCTCGATGGACGACTTCGGTACCGGCTACTCATCATTGCAATATCTCAAGCGATTACCGCTGGATCAGATCAAGATCGACCAATCCTTTGTGCGCGATATCGCCACTGACCCCAATGACGCCGCGATCGTGCAGACCATCATTGCGATGACCGAGGCCTTGGGATTGCATGTGATCGCCGAAGGGGTGGAGACCGAGGAGCAACTTGAATTCATCGATAGTCGCGGTTGCCATGCCTTCCAGGGGTATCTGTTCGGCAGGCCGGTTCCAATCGATCAGTTCGTGGCTGTGCTGTGGAGAGAGCCGAAATCATCAAGGCATAGCAGCGCGCTGCCATAAGCCGCTTCGCAATGCGCAGCCGTACTGACCGGTACCCCGAGTAATCTTTCGCGCATCGTTCCCCACACGGGATTTTTCGCTCCGCCGCCATTGCTTACGACGCGCCTGAGCGGAGGCGCGCCCAGTTCGGCAAGTCTGGCATAGCCAGCCGCTTCGATACGCGCCAAGCCTTGCAATAAGCCGTGCAGAAATTCCACATCGCTTGCAGGACGAGGTTCAAGTCGAGGAGCGAGTTGTGCATCGTTGACCGGAAAGCGCTCGCCCGGTTTGCTCAGCGGATAGTAATCCAGCGGACTGTCTTGCAGCGGATCGATATGCGTACTCAGGGCGGCAAGCCGGGCATCGTCAAAGTAATGGTGCAGCACGCCGGCCCCCGCATTCGATGCACCGCCCACCAGCCACAGGTCGCCGTGGCGGTGGCTGTATACGCCGTATTCCGGCGCTTCGATGCGTCGCACTGAAAGTTGCTTGAGTACCAGCGTCGTGCCGAGTGTAGTCACGCCGATGCCCGGTCGATCTACA
>JANXXX010000081.1 GCA_025350405.1 Gallionella sp. | reverse complement strand
ACTCCGCTTTGCGCGTCGTCTTCCGGTATGCCTCGAATCCGTTTGTTGCCAGTGTCTGTTGTTTCATCTCTTCACCTTCATTGAATGGGTTGTGCCTTTAACGCATCAAACCATTATCGGGTAGACTTATTCGGTGTTTCCTAATGAGTATAGTATCCATTGCATAGCGATTTTCGAGATGCATCATTCCTGCCATGACCAACCACCCAATCGATTCGTCAACTAACGCACCCAGCCCTCAAGAGATAAATACACTTGGGGCATTGCTAACAAAAGGGCGATACACAGAAGCTGCGACTCTTGCCCAGTCGATGACGGAGCGTTTTCCTTTGCACGGGTTTGCCTGGAAGGTTTTGGGTGCGGTGTATCAGAAGATGGGGCGGAGTGCGGACGCGCTCGCATCGAAGCAAAAAGCGGCAGTACTGTCGCCCAATGACGCCGATGCGCATTACAACTTGGGCAACACTTTTATGGGGCTGGGTCGGCTAGACGAATCCGTGGCGAGCTACCGACGGACACTGGAGATCAAGCCCAATTTCGCCGAGGCCTACAGCAACTTGGGGATCGTGCTACGCCAACAAGGAAAACTGGATGAGGCGGTCGCCAATTACCGCAGGGCGCTCTCGCTCAATCCGAATTATGCCGATGCTTACGGCAATCTAGGTGGGGCGCTCAAGGCTCAAGGCAAGCTGGATGAGGCATTGGCCTGCTTTCAACAACAAGTCAGGCTAACACCCGAGAATGGCGAGGCCCAGCACCACATTGCGTCATTGACCGGAAATACTACTGAACGGGCACCTATTCAATATGTCGAGAGTGTATTCGATGGCTACGCCGATAAGTTCGATACACATTTGCAAAGCGTACTTAAGTATGAAGCGCCAGAAAAATTGGTAGCACTCATTACACAAAATGCGACGCCGCCAGCCGAAAAGTGGAACATTTTGGACTTGGGATGTGGGACTGGATTGGTCGGTTCAGCAATCGCGCCATATGCGCGGCAATTGGTCGGAGTCGATCTCTCCGCCAAGATGTTAAAAAAGGCCCAAGCGCGCAATTTATATCAGCGGCTGGAACGTTTTGACTTGCTGACAATGATGCAGGGGGAAAAGACCTCTTGCTACGATGTAATTATCGCTGCGGACGTGTTTATTTACTTGGGGAAAATCGATGAGATCATCAGCGAAGTGAAGAGATTGCTTTGTCCTGGAGGAGTCTTTGCATTCTCTATTGAAGCCCTTGGGGCATTGTCAAATGAACAAGCCAGTCAAGGCATTCAACGAGAATACCAATTGGAAAATACTGGACGTTATTCCCATTCGCCCGGTTATCTAACTAGGCTCGCCGCCGCTGCAGGTTTCCTGCAACAGGAAATGGTAGCGACACAAATACGCTTGGAGCAAGACAAGCCGATTAATGGTTATCTGGTGCTGTGGAAAAGCTGATATCACGATTCTGAGCTTCCCCAGAATTTCCGTGTTCCAACTGGTAGGTTTCATGCTCCGGCTTTTTTATTCTGCTTCGCGATTAGCGAGTTATTTAAAAGGACTTACTGACCCATAGCATTTTGATGGCTTCAGTCTTGCTTTGAAAGATACTGAGGTTTCTCGCGCTCAATTTTAGCCAGCCTCAAAAAAGTCGATACCTCTTCTACCCAGCGTAGCTTTTGCTCAGGCGTGAGCATCTTGAATGCGCGCAGGCGTTCGTCGCTGACATGGTAGGTGCGGTCGCCGGGCGGGAAGGGTTGGCTCATAGCGCTTTGATCCGTTGCAGGTGTTCAATGTCGAAAAGGTCTACCGGGCGGCCAACTGCTTGTTTGAGCGCGATCAGGTCATCTATGGATACAACACGTATGGGTGTGTTGGCGACGTTAAATTCCACGGCACGGTTTGCCATGCCGGTAAATTCCACGGGCGGGAATAGCAGCACATCCACGGTAACGCCAGCCAGTTCCGGGGCGCGTAGCGCAAAGGCTTCGAGGTTGCGTTCGGCGTGCCAACGTCTCAGCAATTCCAGATCGCTGAGCGACTCAAGCGGGACGGGTAGTACCGGAGTGAGTTTGAGTTCCTTGGCCGTGTCGATCATGGATGCCAAATTTTCCGGATTCATGGCGACGGTGATGTCCACGTCCATCGTGGCGCGCTCCACGCCATGCAGTGATACGGCCAGTCCGCCGATGAGCAGGTAGTCCACCTTGTGGCGAGTCAGAGCTGAGAAGAGGTCGACATAGAACATGGGCACAGTCTACTCAATGTTGGCCTGGATGAAAATTGTTTTATGGGCATTGCCCACGCGCAAGCCTGATTGCATCGCGCGCACAAGCATTTGATACCACCCCTCCAATCCGCTATAATGCGCGCCTATCCAAAGCGGGATGAACACATTGTTCGTCCCGCTTCTTTATGTAACTGTCTTGGGAGTCATCCGGTGTCGCTAACGAACCCTGCCATTCTTGTGCTTGCCGATGGGACGGTGTTTCGCGGCATTGCCATCGGGGCTTCCGGCAGCAGCGTCGGCGAGGTGGTGTTCAATACCGCGATGAGCGGCTACCAGGAAATCCTCACCGACCCATCCTACTGCAAGCAGATCGTCACGCTGACCTGCCCGCACATCGGCAACGTCGGGGTGAATACCGAGGACGTTGAATCGCGCCAAGTGTTTGCCAGCGGGCTGGTGATACGCGATCTTTCGATGACGGTGAGCAACTGGCGCAAGACGCAGTCGCTGCCGGACTATCTCAAGGCCAACAAGGTTGTGGCAATCGCCGGGATCGATACGCGCAAGCTGACGCGCATCTTGCGCGAGAAGGGTGCGCAGAACGGCTGTATCGCGACCGGCGCGGATGAAGCGGCGGCCCTTAAAGCGGCGCGCGGTTTTGCCGGTTTGGTGGGCATGGATCTGGCCAAGGAAGTGACTTGCACGAAACCCTATTCATGGACGCAGCGCGAATGGGAGCTGGGCGTGGGCTATCCGGAGGCGGAGCATACGAAATTCCATGTGGTGGCTTACGACTTCGGCGTGAAGCGCAACATTCTGCGCATGCTGGCCGAGCGCGGCTGCCGCATCACCGTGGTGCCCGCGCAGACCACAGCGAAAGAGGTGCTGGCGATGGAGCCGGATGGCGTGTTCCTGTCCAACGGCCCCGGCGACCCGGAGCCATGCGATTACGCGATTACCGCAACGAAGAAATTTATTGAGGCCGGTGTGCCGCTGTTCGGCATTTGCCTTGGCCAGCAGATCATGGGTTTGGCGGTGGGCGCGAAGACCGTGAAGATGAAGTTCGGCCATCGCGGCGCGAACCATCCGGTGCAGGACATGCAGAGCAAGCGCGTGATGATCACCAGCCAGAACCACGGCTTTGCGGTGGACGTGGCGACGCTGCCAGCGAACGCGCGCGCCACGCATGTGTCGCTGTTTGACGGCACGCTGCAAGGTTTTGAGCTGACCGACAAACCGGCGTTCTGCTTCCAGGGGCATCCCGAAGCGAGCCCGGGGCCGCACGATGTGGATATTCTGTTTGATCGTTTTGTGGGAATGATGGAGAAAAAAACCTGAGCCACAGAGAACACAGAGATCACAGAGAGGAATGCGGTTTTCTCTGTGTCCTCTGTGTTCTCTGTGGCAACCAAGATTATGCCTAAAAGAAACGACCTGAAATCTATACTCATCATTGGCGCTGGCCCTATCGTCATCGGGCAGGCGTGCGAGTTCGACTATTCCGGCGCGCAGGCCTGCAAGGCGCTGCGCGAGGAAGGCTATCGCGTCATTCTGGTGAACTCGAATCCGGCCACGATCATGACCGACCCGGATATGGCGGATGCGACTTACATCGAGCCGATCACCTGGAAGACGGTGGAGAAGATCATCGCCAAGGAAAAGCCCGATGCGATCTTGCCGACGATGGGCGGGCAGACCGCGCTGAACTGTGCACTCGACTTGGCCAAGCACGGCGTGCTGGAAAAATACAAGGTCGAGATGATAGGCGCATCACGCGAGGCCATCGACATGGCGGAGGATCGCGAGAAATTCAAGCAGGCGATGACGCGCATCGGCTTGGCCTCGGCGCGCTCGGCGATCGCGCACAGCATGGAAGAGGCGTTGCAGGTGCAGCAGGTGATGGGTTTTCCTACTGTGATTCGCCCGTCCTTCACGATGGGCGGCAGCGGCGGCGGCATCGCTTACAACCGCGAAGAGTTCGAGGAGATCTGCGAGCGCGGGCTGGAAGCTAGTCCGACCAAGGAGCTGCTGATCGAGGAATCGCTGCTCGGCTGGAAAGAATTCGAGATGGAAGTGGTGCGCGACCGCAACGACAATTGCATCATCATCTGCTCGATCGAGAACCTGGATGCGATGGGCGTGCATACCGGTGACTCGATCACAGTCGCTCCGGCGCAAACGCTGACCGACAAGGAATATCAGATCATGCGCGATGCGAGCATCGCGGTGCTGCGCGAGATCGGCGTCGATACCGGCGGCTCAAACGTGCAGTTCGCGGTCAACCCGGAAGACGGGCGTATGGTGGTGATCGAGATGAACCCGCGCGTGTCGCGCTCATCCGCGCTGGCCTCCAAGGCGACCGGCTTTCCGATTGCGAAGGTTGCCGCCAAACTGGCCGTGGGTTACACGCTGGATGAATTGAAGAACGACATCACCGGCGGCGCAACACCGGCTTCGTTCGAGCCCAGCATCGATTATGTGGTGACCAAGATCCCGCGTTTCGCGTTCGAGAAGTTTCCGCAAGCCAACGACCGCCTGACCACGCAGATGAAATCGGTGGGCGAGGTGATGGCGATAGGACGCACCTTCCAGGAGTCGTTCCAAAAAGCTTTGCGCGGTCTGGAAGTTGGCGTGCATGGCCTGGATGTTAAATATACCGACCGTGAGGCGATCGCCGCCGAACTTGGCAGCCCCGGGCCGGATCGCATCTGGGCAGTGGGCGATGCGTTCCGCCTCGGTATGAGCGTGGCAGAGGTGTTCAACATCAGCAAGATCGATCCGTGGTTCCTGGTGCAGATCGAGGATTTGATACGCCAGGAAGAATCGCTGACTGACCGCACGCTGGAAAGCCTGAGCGCGGATGAAATGCGCGCGCTGAAACGCAGCGGATTTGCCGATGCGCGGCTGGCAAAATTGCTGGGTACCGACGATGGAGCGTTGCGCGCCTACCGTCATGCGCTGGGTGTGCGCCCGGTGTTCAAGCGCGTGGATACTTGCGCCGCCGAGTTTGCCACCGACACGGCCTATATGTATTCCACTTATGAAGAGGAATGCGAAGCGCAGCCGACCAATAACAAAAAGATCATGGTGCTGGGCGGCGGGCCGAACCGCATCGGGCAGGGCATCGAGTTCGACTATTGCTGTGTGCATGCCGCGCTGGCGATGCGCGAGGACGGCTACGAGACCATCATGGTCAACTGCAACCCCGAGACAGTCTCGACGGATTACGATACCTCTGATCGCTTGTACTTCGAGCCGCTTACGCTGGAGGATGTGCTGGAAGTGGTGGCGGTGGAAAAGCCGATCGGCGTGATCGTACAGTACGGCGGCCAGACTCCGCTCAAGCTGGCGCACGGCCTGGAGAAGAACGGTGTGCCCATCATCGGCACCACGCCGGACATGATCGACTGCGCCGAAGACCGTGCGCGCTTTCAGCACATGTTGCGCGACCTGAATTTGAAGCAACCACCCAATCGCATCGCAAGCAATGTCGCCGATGCGGTCGCCGGTGCCTCGGAAATCGGTTATCCGTTGGTGATGCGTCCTTCCAACGTGCTGGGCGGACGCGCGATGGAGATCATCCATGCGCAATCCGACCTCGAACGCTACATGCGCGATGCCGAGGAGATGTCCAAGACTTACCCGGAGCGCATGCCGATCCTGCTGGATCGCTTCCTGAACGACGCGATCGAGGTGGACGTGGATGCGGTATCCGATGGCAAGCAAGTCATCATCGGCGGCATCATGGAGCACGTCGAGGAGGCGGGCGTGCATTCCGGCGATTCTGCCTGTTCGCTGCCGCCATACAGTTTATCGCCTGCCATGCAGGACGAGTTGCGCCGCCAGACCAAGGCGATGGCCAAGGCGCTCAACGTGGTCGGGCTGATGAACGTGCAGTTCGCGATCCAGGGCGACACGGTATATGTGCTGGAAGTCAATCCGCGCGCTTCGCGCACCGTGCCTTTCGTGTCCAAGGCCACCGGGGTGCCGCTGGCCAAGATCGCGGCGCGCTGCATGGCTGGACAAAGCCTGGCGCAACAGTGCTTCACCAAGGAAGTGATTCCGCCATATTATTCGGTGAAAGAGGCAGTGTTCCCGTTCATCAAATTCCCCGGCGTGGATACGATACTCGGGCCGGAAATGAAATCGACCGGCGAAGTGATGGGGGTGGGTGACACTTTCGCCGAAGCGTTCGTGAAGTCACAGCTGGCGGCCAGTGTAAAATTGCCGAAAGAGGGTAAAGTATTTATCAGCGTGAGGGAAGCGGACAAACCGGGTGCGGTGGAAATCGCCAGCACGCTGGAGAAACTGGGCTTTATTATCCTGGCCACGCGCGGCACAGCGGCGGCAATCGGCGCGGCGGGGGTCGCCGTGACGATGGTGAATAAAGTTGCGGAAGGCCGCCCGCACATCGTGGACATGATCAAGAACGGCGACGTCAGCCTGATCGTCAACACCGTGGACAGCAAACCTTCGGTGATGCGCGATTCCTATTCCATCCGCCATGCGGCATTGCAAGGAAGGGTGACCTATTACACCACGCTGGCAGGGGCGCGCGCTGCCTGTGTCGGGATGCAACATCTGACCGAGTTGCGTGTTTATGATTTACAAAGCCAGCACCAGCGTCTGGCTAAAAAATAAAGAGAGTCATCAATTATGAGCAAAGTACCATTAACCGTAGTGGGTGCAGAAAAAATGCGCCTGGAACTGCATAACCTCAAGACGGTAGAGCGCCCCAAGGTGATCGCCGCCATCGCCGAAGCGCGCGCGCACGGGGACTTGTCGGAAAACGCCGAATACGATGCCGCGAAGGAAAAGCAGTCGTTTGTCGAAGGCCGTATCGTCGAGCTGGAATTCAAGCTGGGCAGCGCGCAGATCATCGACCCCAAGACGCTCAATGCCGGCGGGCGCTGTGTGTTTGGCTCGACCGTGATACTGGAAGATGTGAACAACGGCGATGTGGTCACCTATCAGATCGTCGGCGATGACGAGGCGGACATCAGGCATCGCAAGATTTCCATCAGCTCACCGGTGGCGCGCGCGCTGATCGGCAAGAGTAGCGGCGACATCGCCGAGGTGCAGGCGCCGGGTGGGGTGCGGGAGTATGAGGTGGTGGAGGTTCAGTACATCTAAAAGACCTCTGCACAACTACTGCGCTCGCTGATACTGCGTTAAAAATTGGCTCAAAATCCTCATGTACTAAAATGTACATTCCGGTTTTTCGCCGATTTTCGCCTTGTCTCAGCTTCGCTCGTTACGTTGTGCAGAGGCCTTTCGAGGAGTGTTGTTTAGGTTATCGACTACCCAGCTGTTTCTTGCTCAGCGGTTTCTTGCCCTTGTGGCGCGGCATTTTTTTCAGTTCGATCTGATGCGCTTCAGGATTGGGTTTGTAGATAACCAGAATCTTGCCGATGTGTTGCACCGGCGCGGCATCCAGTTGGGTGCAGATGGCTGTCAGGATTTCTTCGCGTTGTTCACGTTCAGCCATGACACGAATCTTGATAAGTTCGTGAATTTTTAAAGTCTGCGCGATTTCTTTCAATACTGACTCGGTCAAGCCCGCATTGCCTATCATCACAGTTGGACTTAGGGAGTGGGCGCGGCCTCTGAGGGCGAGGCGTTCGGATAAGGTAATAGATAACATAATGGCCTTCTAAATAAGGCGCGAATTCTATCAGGTTGTCGCTAGAATCGCAGCGAATGTAGTGGTGCCATATAAACTGAAATAGGCCTCTGCACAACGTAGCGAGAGTGGTAGTTCAAAGGCCTTCAAATACGATGAAACCTTCCAAGACCAGTAAACAATGGATGCGTGAGCATGTAAACGACCCTTTTGTGCAGCTTGCGCAGAAAGAGGGCTATCGTTCGCGCGCCGCTTACAAGCTGCTGGAGATCGATGCCAAAGACCATTTGCTCAAGCCCGGCACGGTGGTGGTGGATTTGGGTGCGACGCCGGGTGGCTGGTCGCAGGTGGCGGCTGCCAAGGTGGGACGTAGCGGAAAGGTGATCGCGCTGGATCTGTTGCCGTTGAATCCAATGGCCGGGGTGGATTTCATTCAGGGTGACTTCCGTGAAGACGGGGTGTTGAAGCAATTGGAGGCGATGCTGGAAAACAAGCCGGTAGGGCTTGTAATTTCCGATATGGCGCCCAATATGTCCGGTGTGGCGTCGGCAGATCAGGCGCGTGCCATGCATCTTGCGGAACTGGCGATGGAATTTGCGCTCGAACACTTGAAGCCGGACGGTAGCTTTCTGGTCAAGGTGTTTCAGGGCGCGGGGTGCGAGGATTTTATCAAGCTGATGCGCAGCCGTTTCGCCAGAGTGGTGTCACGCAAGCCCAAGGCATCGCGTGACCGTAGCAGCGAAGTCTATTTGCTGGGCAGCGGAAAGCTTGAGTAATAGGGCAATACATAGTCTAATGATCACCTCGGCAGCCGCTTATTGAATCAATTATGGGGCGCGTCGTTTAAGGAGTAATTTTGAACAACTTTAAAAGCATTGCCATTTGGATGGTCGTCGCCTTGGTGCTGATGACTGTATTCAACCAATTCAATACCCGCCAGCAGCAGACTAGCCAGTCGCAGCTCGACTATTCGCAATTTCTCCAGGAAGTGAAGCAGGGGCATATCGCCAAGGTGACCATAGAGGGGCGCACATTGAAGGCGACCACTACCGAAGGCAAGCGCCTGACCACTTATGCGCCTAGCGATTTGTGGATGGTTTCCGACCTATTGAAAAATGGCGTGAGTATCGAAGCCAAGCCGGAAGAAGAGCCTTCTTTCCTGATGAACATATTTGTATCGTGGTTCCCGATGATTTTGCTGATCGGTGTGTGGGTGTTCTTCATGCGCCAGATGCAGGGCGGCGGCAAGGGCGGCGCGTTCTCGTTCGGCAAATCGCGCGCGCGCCAGTTGGATGAGAGCAAGGAGCGCTTCACGTTCGCCGATGTGGCGGGCTGTGACGAAGCCAAAGAGGAAGTGTCCGAGTTGGTGGATTTTCTGCGCGATCCGGCAAAATTCCAGAATCTGGGCGGACGTATTCCGCGCGGCGTGCTGCTGGTGGGCAATCCCGGCACCGGTAAGACGCTGCTGGCGAAAGCGATCGCCGGTGAAGCCAAAGTGCCGTTCTTCTCGATCTCCGGTTCAGATTTTGTGGAAATGTTCGTCGGCGTGGGTGCCGCGCGCGTGCGCGATATGTTCGAGCAGGCCAAGAAGCAGGCGCCATGCATCGTGTTCATCGACGAGATCGATGCGGTGGGTCGTCAGCGTGGCGCGGGACTGGGCGGCGGCAATGATGAGCGCGAGCAGACGTTGAATGCGTTGCTGGTGGAAATGGATGGCTTCGAGGGTGCCAGCGGCGTGATCGTGATCGCCGCGACTAACCGTCCCGATGTGCTGGATTCCGCGCTGTTGCGTCCGGGCCGCTTCGATCGCCAAGTGGTCGTGCCGTTGCCGGACATACGCGGCCGCGAACAGATTTTGATGGTGCATATGCGCAAGGTGCCGGTCGCCCCGGATGTGAAGGCCGATATTCTCGCGCGCGGCACGCCCGGCATGTCCGGTGCGGACTTGGCGAATCTGGTCAACGAGGCCGCGTTGTTTGCGGCGCGTCGCGGCAAGCGTTTCGTCGAGATGGATGATTTCGAGGCGGCCAAGGACAAGATCATGATGGGTGCGGAACGCCGTTCCATGGTGATGCCGGAGGAAGAGCGCCGCAATACCGCCTATCACGAGTCGGGTCATGCGGTGGTCGCCAAGCTGCTGCCGAAGACCGATCCGGTACACAAGGTGACGATTATTCCGCGCGGCCGTGCGCTGGGCTTGACCATGCAGCTGCCATCGGAAGATCGCTACAG
The DNA here is from genome assembly GCA_025350405.1 of Gallionella sp. Taxonomy (GTDB): domain Bacteria; phylum Pseudomonadota; class Gammaproteobacteria; order Burkholderiales; family Gallionellaceae; genus Gallionella. The sequence continues at coordinate 15,262 of JANXXX010000081.1, read as the reverse complement.
CATGGACAAGGTGCGCATCCTCGATACCATCGCCGTGTTGTTTGGCGGGCGTATCGCCGAAGAGATTTTCATGCACCAGATGACTACCGGCGCTTCCAACGATTTTGAACGCGCCACTGCCATGGCGCGGAGCATGGTGACCCAGTGGGGGATGTCGGATGCGCTCGGCACCATGGTGTATGGGGAGAACGAGGGCGAAGTTTTCCTGGGTCGTTCTGTGACCACACACAAGAATATTTCCGAAGCGACCATGCAGCAGGTGGATGCCGAAATCCGCCGCATCATCGACCAGCAATACGCGCTGGCGCGTGGTTTGATCGAGGCCAATCGCGACAAGATCGAGGCGATGACCAAGGCTTTGCTGGAATGGGAAACCCTTGATTCCGATCAGATCAACGACATCATGGCTGGCAATCCGCCGCGTCCACCCAAGCCAACCCAAAGCAGCCAGGCTCCGCAGCCGCCCAAAGATCAGGCGCCGACTGCTCCGGCTACTACGCCTACGCAGCCAGCGCAGGAAACCTGAAACAGTAACAAGGAGCAAGGCTCAAGGGACAAGTGATTTTCCCTTGCCTCTTGCTCCTTGCGCCATACTCCTGAATGCATCTCCTTTGCGGCAACTTCCAATTTGATTTGTCCAAGCCGCTGGTCATGGGCATCGTCAACGTCACACCCGATTCGTTTTTCGATGGCGGCCTGCATTTACAACATGATGCTGCGCTGGCACATGCGCAACAACTAATCGCCGAGGGCGCGGACATACTCGATATCGGTGGCGAGTCCACCCGTCCGGGGGCGCAGCCGGTCAGCGTTCAGGAAGAGCTGGATCGGGTATTGCCCATCATCGAAGGCTTGCGCGGCGTGCCGGTGCCGATCTCGATAGACACCTGCAAGCCGGAGGTGATGCAGGCGGCGATCGCCGCCGGTGCGCAGATGGTCAACGACATTAACGCATTGCAAGATGCCGCTGCGATGCATATGGTCGCAAACAGCAAAGTCGCCGTGTGCCTGATGCACAAGCAGGGCAATCCGCAAACCATGCAGGCACAACCCCATTATCAAAACGTAGTGGGCGAGGTCAGCGCTTTTTTGCGCGAGCGCATCGCGGCTGCAGAAGCCGCTGGAATTCAACGCCAGCATATCGTGATCGATCCGGGTTTTGGCTTTGGCAAGACCTTGGCGCATAATCTCGCCTTGCTGCGTGAATTGACCAAGCTGACTGAACTGGGTGTGCCGGTATTGGCAGGGCTTTCGCGCAAGTCCATGCTGGGCGCGCTGACCGGACAAGAGGTCGGGCAGCGTCTGCCAGCCAGTGTGGCCGCAGCGTTGCTCGCCGTGCAACGCGGGGCTAACATCGTGCGCGTACATGATGTGCGTGCTACGGTAGATGCCTTGAAAATTTTGATAGCAATGAATGGGGAGCTAGGGTGAGCAGAAAATATTTCGGTACTGACGGTATACGCGGGCGGGTAGGTGAGCATCCGATCACGCCGCAGTTCATGATGCATCTCGGCTACGCGGCAGGCAAGGTGCTGGCGAGTATGGGTGATGCGCGCAGCGAACGCACCGGTGTCTTGATCGGCAAGGACACGCGCATCTCCGGCTACATGCTGGAATCGGCCCTGGAAGCCGGTTTGATCGCGGCGGGCATCGACGTGTATCTGGCCGGACCGGTGCCTACCCCGGCGGTGGCTTACCTGACGCGTGCACTGCGCTTGCAGGCAGGTATCGTGATCTCCGCATCGCACAATCCGTTCGAGGATAACGGCATCAAATTTTTCTCGGCACACGGCACCAAGTTGCCGGATGAAACCGAGCGCGCCATCGAAGCAGCATTGGATGAACCCATGCATACCAATGCCTCTGACGGGCTGGGCAAAGCCAAGCGCATCGATGATGCGGTTGGCCGCTATATTGAATTCTGCAAAAGTACCTTTCCCGTCGATCTGGATTTGCGCGGCCTGAAGATCGTGGTGGACAGCGCGCACGGCGCGACTTACCACATCGCGCGTTATGTGTTCCATGAACTCGGTGCCGATGTGATCGCCATCGGCGCGCAACCGGACGGAAAAAATATCAACGACGGTTACGGCGCGACCGCACCGGATAATTTGAGCATAGCGGTAGTGGAACACAAAGCGGATCTGGGCATCGCGCTGGATGGCGACGGCGACCGCTTGGTGATGGTGGACAGCGCAGGAAAACTCTACGACGGCGACCAGTTGCTGTATGTGATCGCCCGGCATCGTCAGGCGCAAGGCTTATTGCGTGGCGGAGTGGTCGGCACGCTGATGACCAATCTGGCGTTCGAGCACGCGATGCAAAAGCTGGGTATCCCTTTCAAACGCGCCAAGGTCGGCGACCGCTATGTGATGGAATTATTGCAACAACAGGGTTGGCAACTCGGCGGCGAAAATTCCGGTCACATCATTTGTCTGGGCAAGCACAGCACCGGCGATGGCATCATCTCCGCGCTGCAAGTGCTGCATGCGCTGATGGCCAGTGGGCAAAGCCTAGCGGAAGCGGCGAGCGATTTGCACATGTATCCGCAAGTGCTCATCAATGTGCGGGTAAACAAGGGCGTTGATTGCCTTGGTCACGACCAGGTTAAATCGGCGGTGGCTGATGCCGAACAAGTTTTGAATGGCAAAGGCCGTGTGCTGTTACGCCCATCCGGCACGGAGCCATTGTTGCGTGTGATGGTTGAAGGCGAAGACCAGCAACTGGTAGAAAGATCAGCGCAGCGCATCGCTGATGTGGTGCGCAAGTTGGCGGCCAGTTAGCTTGTGGTTGCAGCCTGTGCAATGACGGAGGGCGCGATGCAAATTGAAATCTGGTCGGACGTGATCTGCCCTTGGTGTTACATCGGCAAACGGCGTTTCGAGAAAGCGCTCGAACAGTCCGGGCAGCGCGATGAAGTAAACGTGATTTGGCGCAGCTTTGAACTCGACCCCAAAGCTGCGCAGTTGTACCCTGGCACATTGAACGAGTTGCTGTCGCGCAAGTACGGCGTCAGCCCGCAACAGGCGGAAGCGATGAACGCTCGCGTAGCGGCGCTCGCCAAGGAAGTAGGGCTGGAATATCGCTTGGCTAACGCACGACCCGGCAACACTTTCGATGCGCATCGATTGCTGCACTTCGCTACTGCTCAGCAACTGGGTGACCGCGCCATCGAGTGCATCATGCACGCCTATTTTTCCGAATCGTTGCCAGTGGGCGATCGTGTCGCTCTGGCTTATCTTGCGCCGCAATTTGGCATCGCCGAAAACGAGGTGCAGGCAATGCTGGAGAGCGATGATTATTCCGATGCGGTGCGTTCTGATGAATTGCGTGCAGCAAAATTCGGTATCACGGGCGTTCCGTTCTTTTTGTTCGATGAAAAATCGGGCATCTCCGGAGCACAGCCGGTCGAGATTTTTGTCGAGGCACTGCAGCAAACGTGATTGGAATATTACCCAGAGGATATTCGAGGTGAAATTATTTCATGCAAAGACAAAGGGCGGTTTAACCGCCCTTTGTTTTACAACCTGCTACTACAAGTAACCTTTACGAAAGGCCAGCCCAGCTGGCAATCGATACGGACAAAGCTGCAAGCCAGCCTAATGCAACATGGAACTCAGCGTCTTGTGAGTGTGTATTGCTTTTGTTTTCAACGTTCATTCGGAATCTCCTTAATTAATAATCGTCAAAATATATGATCATTGGTTATACCCAAATAAATCAGGCATAGGTCAGACTAAGTAATCTGGCTATAGTTCCATAACGCTTAAAGTTAATTTGACTGGGTTGCCGTAGCGGTGGGAAATATGGCCGCCGGTTGCCAATTGGCAATACCCCAAGCCAACAGGTGCTCAATCGTGCAGAGCCGTAATTCAGCCGGTGGCTGCTGGTGCAAGAACACCAGCGCGGCGAATAATGTGGAAGCTGCGTTATTTTTTTCGACAGGCTGGGCGAGGGTTTGTTTGCTGAGCTTCTCGCCCTGCGCATTCACCACCACCGGCAGGTGCATGTAGGCCGGGGTGGTCAACTCCAGCAGCTGTTGCAAATAGATTTGGCGCGGGGTGGAATAGAGCAGGTCGGCGCCGCGCACTACATGCGTGATGAATTGGAAAGCATCATCCACTACCACAGCCAACTGGTAGGCAAACAATCCATCGGCGCGCAGCACGACGAAATCGCCGACTTGGGTTGCCAAATGCTGAACGATGTTTCCTTGTAGCCGATCACTGAAAACGATGTGTGCATCGTTGACGAGCACGCGCCAAGCTCGCGCAGTCTTGCCCCGCGCTATTCCATTGCGACACGTGCCGGGATAGACCAATTCCTCGCCACACTGTAGCGCGGAATCTGCGATCTCCCTGCGGCTGCATGAACACGGATACACTGCGCCAACTTCTTTCAGGCGATGAAAGGCTTCTTCGTAGGCGGCAGTGCGCCGACTTTGGTAAATGATGTCTTCATCCCAGTGCAGCCCGTAAGCTTCCAGCGTGCCGAGCATTTCATCGGCAGCGCCTTTGACGGTGCGCGGTGTATCGAGGTCTTCGATACGTACCAGCCACTTGCCTTGATGATGTTTGGCGTCGAGATAGCTGCCGAGGGCGGCAACTAAAGAACCGAAATGCAGCGGGCCGGTGGGAGAAGGGGCGAAGCGCCCCCGGTAATCAGAACGTTCCATTGGGTTTCGCAGTGGAGAATCGTGAAGACTCTCCAGGGGAAATTAAACGGCCACTTCCTCTTCCGCAAACTCCAGCTTTACTTTCTTGTCTGCATCGACATCAACAGTCACCTTGCCGCCATTCGCGAGCTTGCCGAACAGCAGTTCGTCAGCTAACGCAGAGCGTATCGTGTCCTGGATCAGGCGCGCCATCGGCCGCGCGCCCATCAGCGGATCAAAGCCGTTCTCGGCCAGATGATCTTTGAGCGCGTCGGTGAACACGACCTCCACTTTTTTCTCGTGCAACTGCTCTTCGAGCTGCATCAGGAATTTGTCCACCACGCGCAGGATGACTTCTTTGTCCAGCGGCGCGAAAGAGATGACAGCATCCAGGCGGTTGCGGAATTCCGGAGTGAAGGTGCGCTTGATGTCCATCAATTCGTCACCGCTCGCACTGCTCTTGGTGAAGCCGATCTGGCTCTTGTTCAGGGCTTCCGATCCTGCGTTGGTGGTCATGATGATCACCACGTTGCGGAAATCGGCCTTGCGTCCGTTGTTGTCGGTGAGCGTGCCGTGATCCATGACCTGCAGCAGGATGTTGAAGATGTCCGGGTGCGCTTTTTCGATTTCGTCCAAAAGTAGCACGGCGTGCGGTTGCTTGCTGATCGCCTCGGTGAGCAGGCCGCCCTGGTCGAAACCGACGTAGCCGGGCGGCGCGCCGATCAGGCGCGACACGGCGTGGCGTTCCATGTATTCGGACATATCGAAGCGATGCAACGGCATGCCCATTGCATAAGCGAGTTGCCGCGCCACTTCGGTCTTGCCGACGCCGGTCGGGCCGGAAAACAAAAAACTGCCGATGGGTTTTTGCGGATTGCCCAAGCCGCTGCGCGACATCTTGATGGCGGTGGCCAGTGCGTCGATTGCCTTGTTCTGGCCGAACACCACGGCTTTCAAATCGCGATCCAGCGTCTTCAGGGTGTTGCGGTCATCGGAGGATACCGTGCGCGGCGGGATACGCGCGATCTTGGCGATGATCTCTTCGATCTCGTGTTTGCCGATGACTTTCTTTTGCTTGGATTTGGGCAGGATGCGTTGCGCCGCACCGGCTTCATCCAGTACGTCGATCGCCTTGTCCGGCAGATGGCGGTCATTGATGAAACGCGCGGAAAGTTCAGCCGCGCTGGTAATTGCAGATGCACTGTATTTGACGTTGTGGTGTTCTTCAAAGCGCGATTTCAGTCCACGCAGAATCGCAATGGTTTGTTCGACCGAGGGCTCTGGCACATCGACTTTCTGGAAGCGGCGCGACAGCGCGTGATCCTTTTCAAAGATGCCGCGATATTCTTGGTAGGTGGTTGCGCCTATGCACTTCAACAGTCCGTTCGACAGCGCAGGCTTGAGCAGATTGGAAGCGTCCATGGTACCGCCCGAAGCCGCTCCAGCCCCGATCATGGTGTGGATCTCGTCGATGAATAGAATTGCATTCGGCGCATCGGCGAGTTCCTTAAGCAAAGCTTTCAGGCGCTGCTCAAAGTCGCCGCGATATTTGGTGCCCGCCAGCAAGGCGCCCATGTCGAGCGAGTACACATGTGCATTCTTGAGGATTTCCGGTACGTCATTTTCGATGATGCGCCGCGCCAATCCCTCGGCGATCGCAGTTTTGCCTACCCCCGCTTCGCCAACCAGCAGCGGGTTATTCTTGCGACGGCGGCATAGTGTTTGGATAACGCGCTCCAGCTCGATTTCGCGCCCGATCAATGGATCAATCTTGCCGGCCAATGCCTGCATGTTCAAGTCCTGCGCGTAACTTTTCAGCGCGCCACCGGCATTCTGTTCCTGCTCCGATTCGGTTTCATTCTGAGGTTTGGTTTGCGGGCTGGGCAGGGTCTTGTCGATGCCGTGGGCAATGTAGTTCACCACGTCGAGACGGCTGACGTTGCGCTGGGTGAGGAAATACACCGCGTGCGAATCTTTTTCGCCGAACAGGGCGACCAGAATATTGGCGCCGGTCACTTCTTTCTTGTTGGTGGATTGCACATGCAGGATGGCGCGCTGGATGACACGTTGGAAACCGACCGTGGGCTGGGTATCCACTTCGTGGCCGCCCGGTGTGATCGGAGTATGTGTTGTGATGAACTCGGAAACGACTTGGCGCAATTCCTCGATGTCAACGCCGCAAGCGCGCAGCACCTGCGCGGCGGAAGCGTTATCCAGCATGGTAAGCAGCAGATGCTCGACCGTGATGAACTCATGACGTTTCTGGCGCGCCTCGACGAACGCCAAATGCAAACTGACTTCCAACTCCTGAGCAATCATTTCAATTTTCCTCCATGCCACATCGTAACGGATGTCCATGTTGTTTAGCAAACTCTGATACCTGACCAACTTTGGTTTCGGCGACATCCAGTGAATACACCCCGCATACTGCCGAGCCTTCATTATGCACTTTGAGCATGATTTGCAGTGCACGTTCCCGATTCATCGCGAAAAACCGCTGCAACACCTCAATCACAAAATCCATTGTCGTATAGTCGTCGTTGAACAAGATCACCTTGTATGTGCGAGGCGGCTTGGCTTTGACGCGTTCCGGCGCGAGCACCGTGCTGCTGTGTTGTTTGGTTGCCATATAGTTAATAATACGTATTCTGTCATGTCTTTCAAATGTATATTTGATGATTAGCGATGCTTTTTCAAGCCCAATCCGAATTTATTTAATAAACCACTTGACGGCATTGGCTAATTCAGAGTAAAAAGCGCGCTGGAGTTTGATTCAAAGTATCTGCAGTACTGGTTTTGCCGTGTGCGGTCTTGGATTCAAACAGTTTCGCGGGGGTTTTCCCCGTTTTTAAGTAAGGAAGTAAACACATGGCAACTGGTACAGTTAAATGGTTCAACGACGCAAAGGGTTTTGGTTTTATCACTCCCGATGATGGCAGCGAAGATTTGTTCGCGCACTTTTCCGCAATCAACATGAGCGGCTTCAAGTCACTCAAAGAAGGCCAGAAGGTCACCTTCGAAGTGGTTCAAGGTCCTAAAGGCAAGCAAGCATCCAACATCCAGGCTCCTTAATCGGTTCTTGAGTTGGTAAAAAAGCCCGGCACGAAAGTGCCGGGCTTTTTGTTTATCCATCCACCTGCGATAGCGAGGGGCCTATCAAAAATGTTTTAACCAACGTTGCCTAGCCCAGATTAACGGCCACAAACATTTGTTGTTTGCCGCGCAAAATCAGCAGCGCCAAGCGCTTGCCACTCTTGCTGACCAGCGAACGCAGTTTTTCGATGCTGTCCATCCTGTCTCCGTTCACAGACAAAATCACGTCGCCAGGACGCACTCCAGCACGATTAGCTGGACCATCTCCCACGTTTTCCACCAGCAAGCCTGCGGCGATGTCGGCCTGTTTGCGTTCTTCGGGAGTCAGCGGGCGCACCGTTAAACCCAGCTCAATTTTTTCTTCGTTGTTAGATTTGCTCTTGTCCCCAGCGACCTTCATTTCACCGACGCTCATGGAAATCTTTTTGATCTTGCCCTTGCGCCATAGCTCAATGGTTGCCTCGGTTCCGGGCGGCAATTCGCTTACCAGGGGTGGCAGGTCAGCGGAACGGCCGATTTCCTTGCCGTTGAATTTCAGGATCACGTCGCCGGGTTCGATGCCTGCTTTATCCGCTGGACTATTTTTTTCTACCGAACTGACCAAAGCGCCGCCAGGTTTATCCAGCCCGAACGTATCAGCCAGTTGCTGATCCACTTCCTGGATCATCACCCCGAGACGCCCGCGGCTCACTTTGCCGTGATCGAGCAGTTGGCGTTCCACCTTCATCGCGACATCGATCGGAATCGCAAACGACAATCCCTGGTAACCGCCGCTGCGGCTGTATATCTGGGAGTTGATCCCGATCACTTCGCCGTTCATGTTGAACAGCGGACCACCGGAATTGCCCGGATTGACCGCAACGTCTGTCTGCAAGAAAGGCACATAACCCTCGTCAGGCAATGAGCGGGATTTTGCCGAAATGATTCCAGCAGTCACGGTATTTTCAAAGCCGAACGGCGAACCTATCGCGATCACCCACTCGCCTACGCGTGCATGTTGCGGGTCACCGATCTTCACGGTCGGCAGGTTTTTGGCTTCGATCTTGAGCACGGCGACATCGGAGGGCTTGTCTATGCCAGTGACTTTGGCCTTGAACTCGCGCTTGTCGGTGAGCTTCACGATCACCTCATCGGCATCCGACACCACATGAGCATTGGTCAGGACGACCCCGTCCGAACTGACGATGAAGCCGGAGCCCAGGCCATGGGTGGGCACACTGTTTTGCGGCGCAGGTGCCTGGAAGCAGCGGAAGAATTCATAGAACGGATCGTTGGGATCCATCTGCGGAAAACCGGGGAATCCGGAAAAGCCGGTTTTGGCCGTACCGGATACGCTGATATTGACGACTGCCGGGCCTTGCTGGCTGGCGATCTCGGCAAAGTCGGGCAGGGTGATAACAGGTATTTTGCTACCGGGATTCTGGTGTGATTCCGGCGCGGGTGTAGTCTCACTCGTGATGGCTTTCGCTTCGCTGACGGGGAGCGTACTCCGGTAGATATAACCCCCGGCCACAGCGCCTGCAATGACTAAAGCCAGGACACCATACCTGACAGGCTTGGAGAGGATTATCCATTTCATTTTTCAGATTCCTCTAAGAAAGAAATAAGTGAACACGACCAACATCCTTTACTACAGATATAACACTAATATTTTAGCCATTTTTCCCTTCGGGGAAAATCCGCGACATCCTTGCTTGGGCGCATATGAGGAAGCATCTTTGAAATTTCAAGATACAAACAACAAGCCCGGCAATGCCGGGCTGTGTGATGGTTCGTTACATATGTTTGATGATCGCGTCACCGGGCAATAGCTCAAATGGCATTCAAAGCCGCATTCAACGTTGCACTTGGGCGCATCGCCTTGGAGGTCTTGTCGAAGTCCGGGTGGTAATAGCCGCCCATATCCACCGGCTTGCCTTGGGTAGCAATCAATTCGGCAATGATCTTGGCCTCATTGTCTGCGAGTGTCTTTGCCAATGGTGTAAAACGCGCCTGAATATCCTTGTCCTTGGTCTGTGCGGCGAGTGCTTGAGCCCAATACAGCGCCAGGTAGAAATGGCTGCCCCGGTTATCGATCTCGCCGACTTTTCTCGCTGGGGACTTGTTGTTTTCAAGGATACGGGCATTGGCCTGATCCAGTGTGTCCGCTAGCACTTGCGCTTTGGCGTTGTTGAATTTCTGGGCCAGGTGTTCCAGCGACACGCCAAGTGCCAGGAATTCACCCAGCGAATCCCAGCGCAAATAGCCTTCCTTCTGGAACTGCTGCACATGCTTCGGTGCCGAGCCGCCTGCGCCGGTCTCGAACAATCCGCCGCCATTCATCAGCGGCACGATGGACAGCATCTTGGCACTGGTGTTGAGTTCCAGTATCGGGAACAGGTCGGTGAGGTAATCGCGCAGCACGTTGCCGGTAACGGAGATGGTGTCTTTGCCTAGCCGGATGCGCGCAAGGGTGGTGCGGCAGGCGTCCGCCGGTTCCATGATCTTGATATCCAGCCCGGCGGTGTCGTGATCCTTGAGGTACTTCTCGACCTTGGCGATGATCTGCGCATCATGCGCGCGATTTTTGTCCAGCCAGAAAATGGCTGGCGTGTTCGACAGGCGCGCGCGCGTGATGGCGAGCTTCACCCAATCCTGGATCGGTGCATCCTTGGTCTGGCAGGCGCGGAAGATGTCGCCTTGCTCGACGTTCTGCTCCAGCAGCACTTTACCCGTGCTATCCACGATGCGCATCACGCCGTCGCCGGTCATCTCGAAGGTCTTGTCGTGTGAGCCGTATTCCTCGGCCTGCTGCGCCATCAGGCCGACGTTGGGCACAGAGCCCATCGTGGCGGGGTCGAGCGCGCCGTTCTTCTTGCAGTCTTCGACCGTGGCGTCGTACACGCCCGCGTAGCAGCGGTCGGGGATCATCGCCAGTGTGTCGTAGGCCTTGCCGTCGGCGCCCCACATCTTGCCGCCATCGCGGATCATCGGCGGCATCGACGCATCGATGATCACGTCGGAGGGCACATGCAGGTTGGTGATGCCCTTGTCGGAATTTACCATCGCCAGTGGCGGCTGGTTCCTGAAACAGTCGGCGATGTCGGCTACGATGGCGGCGCGTTTATTCTCCGGCAACGCCAGCACTTTGGCCTCCATGTCGCCGAAGCCATTGTTGACGTTGACCTTCAACTCTTTGAGCAGCGCGCCGTGCTTGTCGAACACGTTCTTGAAGAACACGGAAACGGCATGGCCAAACATGATGGGGTCGGAGATCTTCATCATGGTTGCTTTGAGGTGCAGCGATAGCAGCACGTCCTCTTTCTTTGCTGCGGCGATCTGTTCGGCATAGAACTGGCGCAACGCGCGGCGGCTCATCATGGCGGCATCAATGATCTCGCCCGCCTTGAGTGCCAGCCTGTCTTTGAGGATGGTGACCTTGCCGTCCTTGTCGACGAATTCGATGCGGGTGGTGATGGCATCCGGCACGGACACGGATTTTTCGCTGCCGTAGAAATCGCCGCTGCTCATGTGCGCGACGCGTGTCTTGGAGTCGCTTGCCCACTTGCCCATCCGGTGCGGATGCTTGCGCGCGAACTGTTTGACTGAAGCGGCGGCACGGCGGTCAGAGTTGCCCTCGCGCAGCACCGGATTCACCGCGCTGCCGAGCACCTTGCTGTAACGCGCCTTTATTTGCTTTTCGGCATCCGTCTTCGGGTCTTCCGGGTAATCTGGAACCTTGTATCCTTGCGACTGCAATTCCTTGATCGCGGCCTTCAACTGCGGGAGCGATGCGCTGACATTGGGCAGCTTGATGATGTTCGCTTCCGGTTTGAGTGTCAGCTCACCCAGCTCGGTCAGTTGATCCGTGATCTTCTGGCTGGCACTCAGGTTCTCGGGGAAGTTCGCGAGTATCCGTCCCGCAAGGGAGATGTCTCTTGTTTCGACGACCACGCCAGCCGCCTTGGTGAAGGCTTGCACAATGGGGAGCAAAGAGTAGGTCGCCAGTGCCGGCGCTTCATCGGTCAGGGTATAAATGATTTTTTGGCTCGTCATGTCGTTCTCGTTTCGTGAAATTTGGCTCATTTAGTTGTTCGGCAACAAATTATTCGTATACTGCACGCCACTTGCTGGCCAATAATGAAAATGCGATAAACGAAATGGGTCGTATCCTGCTGTTCAACAAACCTTATGGAGTAATCTGCCAGTTCAGCCGTGATGGCATGCATCCGACGCTGGCCGATTATATCCCCCTTCCCGATTTTTATCCCGCCGGGAGGCTGGATACCGACAGCGAAGGTTTGCTGGTGCTGACCGATGACGGACAGTTGCAACATCGCATTACCGACCCGAAACACAAGCTGCCGAAAACTTATTGGGTGCAAGTCGAGGGTGTGCCGGATGAAGCCGCGCTGGAACAGTTACGCGTTGGTGTGAAGCTGCCTGACCCTTCGACCAAGCTCAGGACAGGATTTACCACTCAGCCTGCCGAGGCGCGCGTGATGGATGAACCGGCCAATCTGTGGCCGCGCAATCCGCCGATCAGGTCGCGCAAAAATATTCCGACTGCATGGATTGAGCTGACCATAAGCGAAGGCAAGAACCGCCAGGTGCGGCGCATGACCGCCGCAGTGGGTTTGCCTACGCTACGGCTGATACGCTATCGCATCGGCGAGTGGACGCTGGACGGGTTGGCGCCGGGAAAGTGGCGGGAAGCGGCAATTGAATCGTCGTAATCAATCGCGTTGACAAACGATGCATGGGCTTTTAACGTGCACAATATTATCTACTGACTGAGGTTGCCATGTCTTTTCCACGCATTTTTTTGCTGCTGGCTGCACTGTTGCTCATGGGTTTTTCAGAAGGCGGTTTCGCGGCACAACGATCTCACGGGATGGTCACCAAGGCGGAGCAGTCTCTGAGAGGAACCTGGTACAGCGCGCAAGGAAGCATCACATTCAAAAATAACGGAACCGTTACTTTCAAAGGTAAAAGGTACTACTATGCCGTTACCAATGGTGGCCTGATACAGCTTAGCGGTAAACACAGCTCGAATGCGATCCCATATCAGCTTGCCGGTGGCAAGCTCACCTTGACGATAGATGGTAACGAGATAGTTTATACACGCAAGCGACGCGGAAGAAAGTAATCGCTACGCGTACCCGCATCAGAAGCAGCGAGGGCAGATGGTGTTTCCATCTGCCCTTCCAATTCCTACTGTAAATCTTTCAACTGCCGACTTCAGAATCAATCGTCCTTGTCCCCGCTCGCGCGCTTCATCACATACTTGAGGTCGAAGTCGAGCACCCGTGCGGCGAGGCGGTCGATCAGCGCAGATTTCCTGTCGTCGTTTTTCTCCTGGCTTTTTTCGCTCTCGTGTTCTTCATCGCGGCCCAAGTCTTGGTGTTCTTTCTTGAGCATCTCGCGGACTTTCTCGATATCTTCCTTGGCTACCTTGGGTTGGTTGCGGCGGTAGGCATCGGCTGCGGCGGCGAGGTAGCGGTCTAGCTGGGAGGAGAAGGTTGCATCGAGCAGTTTCAACCCGATCCAGGTGTGCACGTGGGTTTGGATGCGCTCGAGCGTTACGGCGGCGTCGAAAGGGCTGGGGACGGCGATGGCGGGGACTGCGGCGTTGCGAACAACAAAATCATTTTGATATAAGGCCTGAATCTGTTTGCTGATGTCGCTATCCGGGTCTGGGCCTCCCCCACTAAAACCGTTAATCGCTTCCCTTTTTCCTTCGAATTTCGCCGCGCTCAGACCCGGAAGACTTTGACTGCTAAAGCCAAAACCTTTTACATGCCCCTTGGGTGGTATGCCCGCAGTCGAATCAACAGGATGCCAACTAATACGAGATGCTCCATTTTTGTCAGCGGAAATTGCGCCCCTCCAACCGCCGGGTGTAGCTAAGGCAAGGCTATTTGCCTCCAGGACGGCAAACGCATGTGCCACGGTTGATGTTTGGATGTCGGTTGGCAAATCCTGGCTGCCAACAACCTTGCCAGTCAGATCAAATCGGACGGTTCTTAATATTTGGCGACTTTGCGCACCGCTACCGACTGAATAGCTGTAAATCACCGCGCCGGTTTCATCCAAATTAAATTTGGAGTTTATAGTGGGGACAATCTTGGTGGCCGGAAAAAATGTCCCATGCGACAGAATTTTACTACCATCATCCTGTTCATCAGAGTAAGTCAGCTTGTAGTTACCTGTCACCGGATCCAGCACGATGCTCTCGCCCGGCTCCAGTGCAACAGCAACACCCAGTGGAAATAACAACACGCAAACAATAATGGCAATGCCGCGAGCGAAGAAGGTATTCATTGATCTACTCCCAAAAGAATTACATGAAAATGCCGGTTATTATCGCCAGCACAATTATCTGCGTGATCGAATCCGGCGGAACAGTGTAATTGGGCTTGAGCCGATGTCATGCCAGCAGCCAAATCTATAAAATCAGTGAACAGCCTTTCAGGGATGTTACCTGATGCCGTGTTGGCGCGTATGTCTATGACAGTACCTCTGCGATGACCCGCATGATCGCCAGTCCAATTGCCTCTTATATCAAATTTTCCACCCCACTCAAGACTCGCGTCATTCAAATGCAGCACCAGTTCGTTCGGGTAAAGGAAATGATAGTTGATCGCAAGGACAGCCAGTTGACTCATTGCATTATCGGTCAGGTAATGGTTGTCGTGATGCGGTTTATCTGCTTCGCCGCCAATCAAAACATAAATTGATGGTTCAGATGGGATCGGCACCAACCCGGCCACCTTGACATTGATGTTGCCTGTATCCGAATTGGAGCAAGAGGGGCTGATGCACGTGGCAGTGTAGTTATGTTTGCCCGAAACGGGTGGCGCGGCGAACGTGAACGACGCATATCCATCGGGGCCGGTGGTGGTGATTATGCATTGCGCGGATTGTTCCGGCGGGTCACAGGCGTCGCCGCCGGACAAGGTGCCCTTGGGGCGCTGCGCATCATCGTGAGCGTGCCCGCCAGAGTTAGCTTCCACATTGACCTTGATTTTCACGCGCGCGCCAATTTTCGGTGCATCCGTCAGCGCGTTGGTCACCCGCACAACATCTCCTCTGGATGAACCGGGTTGCACGTCTGGGGTTGGGTCTTGAAGCACCGAGAGTTTGTATTGCTCCAGAACACAGCCCGGTCCGTTGGGGTCCGGCGCAAAATCAGTATTGCACGCGCAGGGGGAGCCGGACATGTTGGCAGGGCATGCAGCGGCAGCGGCTACGCAGCTTGCTCTTGTTCCATCAGGCACATAGTTTGTGGGGTCTGCAGTGGTGGGGCTGTTACAAGTACAAGAAGTTGTGCCTGTTGAATTGGCAGGACAAGAGCTTGCATAGCCCGTCCAAGTGAGTAAACCAGCCTGATAATAAGTAGTACTACCAGCAACACAATCAATACTCAAATTAGTACCATCATCAGCACCAATATGACAAACGGTGCCAGACCACCACCGACTAGTCTGAGTAAAAGAAAGACATTGAGAAGCAGTATTATTTGCTGAAGTCAAT
>JANXXX010000080.1 GCA_025350405.1 Gallionella sp. | reverse complement strand
ACTCCGCTTTGCGTGTCGTCTTCCGGTATGCCTCGAATCCGTTTGTTGCCAGTGTCTGTTGTTTCATCTCTTCACCTTCATTGAATGGGTTGTGCCTTTAACGCATCAAACCATTATCGGGTAGACTTATTCGGTGTTTCCATAGCAAATTTTTCATCGCCCAGCCCATTGAAAATCCAGGATGAGTTTACAAGGATTTTTAATATGGCACTATTGGAAAGAAGAATTCGAATGCGACTATCAAAATAATAGTTGTCATGCTGCTTCCCGACTGGACTAGATATTTCATGGTGCCTCATTAGAAGAACATCCTCAAACGTCCCTGCAACCCACGGGCAGATGGTGATTCAGACGCTATGTCGATTGAGAACGTGTCGATTGTGAACGGGCCTGGGCAGATTCCCTGCGTGATCTTGTCTGTTGTGCGGCAAAGGCTATACCGAGGCGTGCTGTGCAGGTGCAAGAAATTCATTCAACCCGGACTCAGCAGTTTTATCACCTCTTCGTCGCTCACTTGCGGAAAAGATTGGTAGAACTGCCCCACCGCATAAAACATTTCCGGTGCGCTCAGGCACACCACTTCATCGGCGTAGGGTTCCACTTTGGCCAGTGTATCCGGCGGCGCCACCGGCACGGCGCAGATCAGTTTTTTCGGGGCCTTGGCGCGTAGCGCATGCAGCGCGGCGATCATCGTGGAGCCGGTGGCCAAGCCATCGTCCACCACGATGACGATGCGCCCGGCCGGGTCATGCGGCGGGCGTATCGGAGTATAGCTGGCGCGCCGCTCGCGCATCACCTTGAGTTGCGCTTCCTTCTCGGCTTCGATGTATTGCGAACTGCCCCCCACCCGCTCGGCATAGTCGCCAAGATAGGTCCAGCCGGACTCGTCCACCGAGCCGATGGCGAATTCCGGATTGCCCGGCGCGCGCAATTTGCGCACCAGCACCACATCCACTTCGCCGCCCAGCGCATCGGCAATGATCTTTGCCATCGGCACCGCACCGCGCGGGATCGCCAGCACCAGCGGATTTTGGCCGCGATATTGGGCAAGTGCATCCGCCAGCCGCCGCGCGGCATCTTCACGATCACGAAATACCATGTTCATCTCCTCATGTTATCCGGCAGTTAAAAACCCCATGCGACTTATTGCATTACTCTGACTCTGATTTCTGCACCTGCGGTGCAGCTCATCGGTTGGTGTATCGTTTGCAGGATTATAGCGAGATTAATACTATGCGGCGTATTGCACGCCGGATTTTGCTGTGAGCTTGCAGGAAATGACTTGAGCTGAAAGAATCGCCTGACCGACTCGCGACTTATTGAAGCGTCAACGACGTCTCGAACTGCCCCAACGGCACTGGCCTGCCGAACAGGAATCCCTGGAAGGCGTGGCTGCCATGATTATCAAGAAACGCGAACTGCTCCTCGGTTTCCACTCCTTCGGAGATGACATTCAATTCGAATGTTCGCCCCATCGTAATGATGGCTTGCACGATGGCCATATTACTGGGATCGGTTGAGAGATCACGGATGAAGGATTGATCGATCTTCAGTTGATCCAGCGGCAGTTGTTTGAGATAAGTAAGCGAAGAATAGCCGGTGCCGAAATCGTCCATCGCAAAACTAACACCGAGCTCTTTGAGCGCGTGCATCTTGGTGACTGTATCGCTCACGTCATCGAGCACCAGGCTCTCGGTCAATTCGAGTTTCAGTTTGGTTGGGTCGGCCCCGCTTTCATTGAGGGCACGGCGCACTTGATCGACAAACTCAGATTGGTGGAACTGGAGTGCGCTGACATTAACGGCAAGCCACAAATCTCGGGTATCCGGGAATTCGGACCAAATCTTGATTTGCTCGCAAGCGGATTTAAGCACCCAATATCCGATCGTCAGTATCAGCCCGGACTCTTCTGCGATGTGGATAAAATCGCCCGGCAAGATCATGCCGCGCTCAGGATGATCCCATCGCAGCAAGGCCTCGGCACCGATGATACGGCGCTTACTATCTACCTGCATCTGGTAATAGAGGTGCAACTGTTGCTGTTCAAGCGCATGGCGCAGATCGCCTTCCAGCGTGCTGTGCTCGACCAGCGTGGCCTGCATCTCGGGGTCGAAGAAGCGCAGGCTGTTGCGCCCGTCCTCCTTGGCCTGGCACATGGCCAGGTCGGCATGCTTGAGCAAATCCTCAGCTGACACATCATGGCGGTGAAACATGCTGATCCCGATACTGGTCGTGCAGATGTACTCGACGCCCTTGAGCATATACGGCAATGCGATGGCATCACGCACCTGCTCGCCCACTAGGCCGGCCTGTATGGCAGCCTCTTGTTCGTCCTTGCTGAGGTTTTCCAGCAGCAACACGAACTCGTCTCCACCCAGCCGCGTCACGGTATCATATTCGCGCACGCTGGCTAACAAGCGCTCTGCCACTTCGCTCAGCAGCAGATCGCCGATATTGTGGCCACGCGTATTATTGAGCGTCTTGAAGTTGTCCAGGTCGAGAAACAGCAGTGCACCATGGCGTCCGCTGCGGGTGCTGACGGCGAGCGCTTCTTCCAAACAGTCGAACAGCAGACGGCGATTGGGCAGATGGGTGACGGGATCGTAGTAGGCCAAGCGGTGCATTTCGGCCTCGACTTCTTTGCTCCGCGTAATCTCAGAAAAACTGCCAACGTAATGGGTGACGTTGCCATCAGGTGAAGTGACGGCGGAAATGGTCAGCCATTCGGCGTGGACCTTGCCGTTCTTGCGCTTGTTCCACATCTCGCCTTGCCAGTATCGTTTTTCTTTCAGGGTTGCCCATATGCGCAAGTAAAATGCTTTGTCGTAGCGTCCCGAGCTGAGCAAAGCCGGAGTCCGCCCTATCGCCTCTTGCTCACTGTAACCGGTAAGCCGGGTGAAAGCCTTGTTGACCCGCAAGATATTTCCGTTAGCGTCGGTCACCACCATCGCATCCTGCGACTCGAAGGAGATCGCGGCGATACGCAGCTCATCTTCGATCTGTTTGCGCATGAGGTGATCTGTCATCAGTAGAACCCAATCACGAAAGCATCCTTGTACCCGCTGCGATTGCGCATCGCCAAGTTTCTCACCAAGCTTAAACCCCATGAAATCAGGTCTCGTGTCAGCACCTGCAAGGGAGTCTGAAGGTAGGTCTGATAGCGGGAGTGAAGGTAAGTCCGGGGAGGAGTGATTCGGAAAATATCGCGGTTTATTTTATTGCTTGTTTCGCGATTTATTTTATTGGCGTCAGGGAAATGTGGACTGGTATCTAGTAGGGACTGCGGCAGGTCAACCTGTCTGGAAACATGACAAAAATTTTTCTGGGGGCAATCATATGACACCTGATCTATTTTCATTCCGTTCGTTTTCGCTCTTCAAAGTTAACTGAACGGAATTAATTATACATATAATGTTCTTGTTGAGGAATATTATTTATCCTTTTAATTATAATGGATATAAATCGTTGCATAATTACAACAAAACGACTTTAGCCGCCACCCATCCGCTGCACCCGCAAGGAGTACGCCGGCGGGTACCCGGCGGCTTTAACCGCCACCCTTCCGCTGCCTTCTCGCCTCGAACAGGCAAATGCCGGCACTCACCGATACATTCAGGCTTTCCACACTGCCCAGCATCGGGATGCGCACCAGTTCGTCACAGGTCTCGCGCGTTAAACGGCGCAAGCCCTCGCCTTCCGCACCCAGCACCCAGGCTAGGGCGCCAGCATGTTTGAAGCCGTTTAAATCCTGCTCGGCTTCGCCCGCCGCACCAACCACCCAGATATCGCGCTCCTGCAATTCGCGCAGCGTGCGCGCGAGATTAGTAACGGTGATGTAGGGAACGGTTTCCGCTGCGCCGCAGGCGACCTTCTCAACGGTCGCGGTGATACCGACCGCGCGGTCTTTCGGCGCAATTACCGCATGCACGCCGAACGCGTCGGCGCTGCGCAAACACGCGCCGAGATTATGCGGATCTTGTACGCCATCCAGCACCAGCAGCAACGGCGGTTCGCTGAGCGTGTCCAGCACATCCTCCAGATGCTGCACCCGCTGCGCCGCATCGACACGCGCCGCCACGCCCTGATGGCGCGCGTTGCCCGCCATGCCATCCAGCCGCGCCGCTTCGATCGGGATGATGCGCACGCCATTGGTTTCGGCGAGCTTGATCAGCTCGCGCATGCGCGGATCCTGGCGTTGCGCTTGCAAATAGATTTCCAGCACGCCATCGGGATTCTGGCGGATGCGCGCGGTCACCGCGTGAAAGCCGTAGATCAAACGCAGATCAGCCATGGCGCTTTTTTTCTTTTGGGGCGGATTTTTTGGCAGGCTTGGTTTTATGTCCTTTGGTTTCGTGTCCGTGCTCGGCAGCCCCGTGTCCAGAAGCTTCGATCAACTCATCCAACACAAAATCGATCTTGGTGCTCTCCATGTCCACTTTAACGACACGCACTTGCACGCGGTCGCCGAGGCGATAACGTTGTCCGGTGCGCTCGCCGAGCAACTGATGCTTGGTGGCATCGAACTGGAAATAATCTTTGCCAAGCTCGGAGATATGCACCAACCCTTCGACATACAGATCATCCAGCGACACGAACATGCCGAAGCTGGTAACCGACGAAACCGTGCCGGGGAATACGCTGCCCAAGTGGTCGCGCATGTAGAAACATTTTAGCCAGGCCTCGACATCGCGCGTCGCATCGTCGGCACGGCGCTCGGTCATCGAGCAATGCGCACCCAGCTCGGACCACTTCTGCGCGGGCGTATATTTCTTGCCTTGCAGCACGGCCTTGATGGCGCGATGCACCAGCAGATCCGGGTAGCGGCGTATCGGCGAAGTGAAGTGCGTATAGGCGTCGTAGCCCAGACCGAAGTGGCCGATGTTCTCCGGCTCATACTTGGCCTGGCGCAACGAACGCAGCATCACCATTTGCAGCAGCCCGGCATCGGGACGGCCCTTGATGCGCTTGAGCAGCTTGGAATAATCTGCGGCCTGCGGGTCGTCCTCACCGGTCAATTGCAAACCGAATTCCTTCATGAATTCGCGCAACGCTTCCAGCTTCTCCGGTGTCGGCCCCTGGTGGATCCGGTACAAAACAGTATGCCCGTTTTCATGCAAATAACCTGCCGCGCAGACGTTGGCCGCCAGCATGCACTCTTCGATCAACTTATGCGCGTCATTGCGCACCACCGGCACGATGCGCTCGATCTTGCCCTCGGCAGTGAAGATCATCTGCGTCTCGACCGTCTCAAAGTCGATCGCGCCGCGCTTCTCGCGCGCTTTTAACAGCTTCTGGAACAATTCATACAGATGTTGCAGATGCGGCACGATGGCCGCGTTGCTCTTGGCCAAATCGCCGTCCGGTTCGGCCAGCATTGCCGCGACCTGCGTGTAAGTCAGCCGCGCCTGCGAATGCATCACCGATGGATAGAAGCGATATTTTTCGATGTCGCCGCTGTTGCTGATATGCATGTCGCACACCATGCACAAGCGATCCACATGCGGATTCAGCGAGCACAGGCCGTTGGACAATTCTTCCGGCAACATCGGGATCACGCGGCGCGGGAAGTACACCGAGTTGCCGCGCAAGATCGCCTCGCGATCCAGCGCGTCACCGGTCTGCACATAGTGGCTGACATCGGCGATTGCCACCACCAGCCGGTAGCCGCCTTTTTCCGGCGCGCAATACACCGCATCATCGAAGTCGCGCGCAGTCTCGCCGTCGATCGTGACCAGTGGCAGGTTGCGTATATCTTCGCGCCCCACCCAGTCTGCTGCGGAAACGGTCGGTGAAATCGCCTTGGCCTGGCGTTCCGCATCCTTGGGGAACTCATACGGCAAGTCATGCTTGCGCAACGCGATCTCGATCTCCATGCCGGGATCGGCATAATTGCCCAACACCTCGACGATGCGCCCGATCGGCTGCGCATGTTTGTCGGGTTGCTGCATGATTTCCAGTATCACCACCTGTCCGGCCTTGGCGCCGCCAGACTCGCCGGGAGCGACCAATATATCCTGGGTGATGCGGCGGTTTTCCGCCACAACGAAGTTAATGCCATGCTCCTCATACAAGCGTCCGACCACTTTATTATTGGCGCGCTCCAGCACCTCGACGATCTTGGCTTCGGGACGACCGCGCCGGTCCACGCCGCTCTGCCGCACCATCACCACATCGCCGTGCAGCACCTGATGCATCTCCTTCTCGCTGAGGAACATATCCGGCCTGCCGTCTTCCGGAATCAGGAAGCCGAAACCATCCGGATGGCCTTGCACCTTGCCCTTGATCAGATCGAGTTTTTCCATCACGCAGATGTCGCGCTTGCGGTTGCGCATGATCTGGCCATCGCGCTCCATCGCGCGCAGGCGGCGAGAAAACAGATCATCCTCGTGCTTTTCAATCTGCAACAGTTGCAGCAACTCTTCATCACCTACCGGAGCACCCTGCTCGGTGAGTATCTGCAAGATGAATTCGCGGCTCGGCAACGGATGCTCGTATTGCTCGCGTTCGCGCTCCAGAAACGGGTCTTGCAAGCGAATGTTCTTTTTATTTTTCATTGACAATATATCCTTTAACAATTAAATTGCGCGCCTTCGCAAATCTTCAGCGAAGGTATTAGGCCCAGATGGCGGAATTGGTAGACGCGCACGGTTCAGGTCCGTGTGCCGCAAGGTGTGGAGGTTCGAGTCCTCTTCTGGGCACCAAACATGAATCGGCTCGCGCAAGCGGGCCATTTTCATTTCGTATTTCTTTGCGTGCCTGAGACTATTCCGCGCACCCATTTTAAATTCAAACGCAAAAAACAAATACGCAGTGCTGAACGCGCACCGCGTATTTCGCCGTCCTTCATGCTCGCCAAACTACTTGAACGGATGGCGCAGCACGATGGTCTCATCCCGATCCGGTCCGGTTGAAACCATGTCGACCGGCACGCCGCATACCTTGGCAATGCGCTCCAGATAGTTGCGCGCGGCCTTGGGCAGGTCTTCATAGCGCTGCACACCCAGCGTGCTTTCACTCCAGCCGGGCATTTCCTCATACACGGCTTCGCAATTCGACAACGCGTCTGCGCCGACCGGCAAGATGTCGCTTTCCACACCATCGGTGTGATAACCCACACCCAGACGCACGGTTTCCATGCCATCCATCACGTCCAGCTTGGTGACGCACAGGCCGGACACGCCATTGATCTGGATCGAGCGCTTGAGTGCGGCGGCATCGAACCAGCCGCAGCGGCGCGCACGCCCGGTGGTGGAGCCAAATTCGTGGCCGCGTTTGGCCAAACCTTCACCGATCGGATCGCGCTTATCGACAGCATCGTACAGCTCGGTCGGGAATGGGCCGGAGCCGACGCGCGTGGTGTAAGCCTTGGTGATACCCAGTACGTAGTGCAACATCTGCGGGCCCACCCCGGCCCCAGCACAGGCTGCGCCGGCGATACAGTTGCTCGAGGTAACGAACGGATAGGTGCCGTGATCGATGTCCAGCAACGCGCCCTGCGCGCCTTCAAACAGCAGGCTCTTGCCGGATTGATTGGCCTCATACAAGGCGCGTGGCACGTCCATCACCAGCGGCTTGATGCGTTCGGCCAGCGCCAGCGCATCGTCCAGGGTCTTTTGAAAATCCACCGTCGCGGTATTGAAGTAATTCTTCAGCACAAAGTTGTGATAGTCCAACACCTCGCCGAGCTTGGCGGCAAAACGCTCGCGATAAAAAATATCCTGTAAACGGATCGCGCGGCGCGCCACCTTGTCTTCGTAGGCCGGGCCGATGCCGCGTCCGGTGGTGCCGATCTTGGCCGCACCCTTGGCCAGCTCGCGCGCCTTGTCGATCGCTTCGTGATAAGGCAGGATCAACGGACAGGCTTCGGAGATTTTCAATCGGTTGTAGATATCGATACCGGCTTGTTGCAGCTCGTCCATTTCCTTGAGCAAGGCCGATGGCGACAGCACCACGCCGTTGCCGATATAGCACATCACGTGATCGCGCAGGATGCCGGAGGGGATCAGGTGCAACACGGTTTTCTTGCCGGCTATCACCAGGGTGTGCCCGGCATTGTGTCCGCCCTGGAAACGCACCACGCCCTGCGCATGGTCGGTCAACCAGTCGACGATCTTGCCCTTGCCCTCATCACCCCACTGGGTGCCGATTACCACTACGTTCTTAGCCATCAAAAAACTTTCAAATTAAATTGTCAAAGCGAAACGATCTGCCATACCCCGTTACGCAACACCAGTTCGCGGTCGCATTGCAATTCACTGCGCAACGTCGCGTCACCGAGCAAATCCACCACCACCGCCTCACCCGCCGCACGCAGTTGCGCGATCTTGTCGCGCAAAGTGGCATCGTCGGCGTGCGGCGCGCATACGCCCAGCTTGGCCGCTTGCGGTGGCAACAGGCGGTACAGCTGGCGCAAGTCCATGCTGAATCCGGTCGCGGCGCGCGCGCGCCCGAAGCTCTTGCCGAGATCGTCATAGCGTCCGCCCAGCGCAATCGCGTCGTGGCTGCCCGCATGGTAGGCGGCGAATACCATGCCGCTGTGATAGTGGTAGCCGCGCAGGTCGGCGAGGTCTATGCCTACGCTCGACACCAGCGGCTGCAACTTGCTGGAAATGCTTTGCAGATCATCCAGTGCCGCGCATATCTCGGCATGATCCGGCAACAGCTTGCGCGCCTTTGCCAACACATCGGCACAATGGCCATACAGTATCGGCAGCGCCAGCAAGGCATTGCGCAATTTCGCTTCCAGCGGTTGCGTCAAGAGCTGCAAAGCCGCACTGTCCTTGCTTTGCAGCGCGGCGAACAATTCGCTTTCCAAAGCTTTGTCGAGCTTGGCGTGACTCACCAGCGCGCGAAACACACCGACATGGCCGAGATCGAGATGCACATCTTTGACGCCCAGCAGTGCCAAGGATTGCAGCATCAATTGCTGGATCTCCAGATCGCTTTCCAGACCGCCATGCCCGTACAGCTCGGCGCCGATCTGCAGCAGCTCGCGGGTACGCGTCAGTCCGACCGGCTGGGTGTGCAACACGCTGCCCGCGTAGCACAGGCGCGCCACACCCTGGCGGTTGAGCAAGTGCGCATCGATGCGCGCCACTTGCGGCGTGATGTCGGCACGCAATGCCAGGGTGCGTCCGCTCAACTGGTCGACCAGTTTGAAGCTGCGCAGATCCATATCATCGCTACCATCGATCAGCAACGATTCGGCATATTCCAGCAGCGGCGGCACGACCAATTGATAGCCGGACTTGCGCAGCAGATCGAGGAACTGCGCGCGCATCCGCTCGATGCACCACGCCTCATCGGGCAGCATGTCTTCGACATGCTCGGGGAGTAACCAGTTTTGCATCACTTGATCCAATACAACATCAACAGGCCGGACAGCATCGAGGTCAGACCGATAAAGCGCAATTGCCCATCCGTCAGCGACACCAACTTGCGAAAGGTCTCACGCCACAACTCCGGCAGTAAAAACGGCAGCAAACCCTCGATCACCAGCATCATCGCCAGACCGAGCAACCAGTATTGCAACACTACTTGCCGCCCTTACCTGAGCTCTTCAGATATTTGAAGAATGCCGAACTCGGATCCAGCACCATTACGTCACTCTTGTTCTTAAAGCTTTGCTTGTAGGCTTCCAGGCTGCGATAGAACGAGTAGAACTCAGGGTTGCGGCCAAACGCCGAGGCATACAGTGCCGAAGCTTTGGCATCGCCCTCACCCTTGGTCTTCTGTGCATCACGATAAGCTTCGGCCAACGTCACTTCGCGTTGCTTGTCAGCATTGGCTTTGATCTTCTCGCCTTCGGCAGCGCCGGAAGCGCGCAATTCATTGGCCACGCGCTTACGTTCGGCATCCATACGGCGGTACACCGAATCGCTGATTTCAGAAGGGAAATCCACGCGCTTCAATCGCACATCCAGCACCTGCACACCGATCTTGCCCGCATCAATATTGGTCTTCTCGCGCAACACGTTCATGATCTGTTCACGTTCGCCGGACACCACCTCGTGGATGGTGCGCTTGCCGAATTCCTCGCGCATGCTGGAATTAACCGTCTGCATCAAACGCGTCCGTGCTTTTACCTCATCGCCGTTGACACTGTTGTAATATTGCTTCACGTCCACGATGCGCCATTTGACGAAAGAATCCACCATCACGTTTTTCTTTTCTGACGTGATGAAACGCTCCGGCTCTCCGGTGTCCAGCGTCAGGATACGCGAATCAAAGAAGCGCACGTTCTGCATCAGCGGCACTTTGAAATACAGGCCCGGCTCAGTCTTCACGCTGACCATTTCACCCAGCTGAAACACGATGGCAACCTGACGCTGATCCACCACGAACAGACTCAGGCTAGCCATGATCAGCACAGTCACTGCACCGACCAGGATATTAGTAACATTGAATTTCATTATCTTGCCTCCCGATCACGGCTGAGCAAAGAGTCGCGAGCACGCTGCGCGGCGTTATTATCGCTTCCTTGAGATGTCACTGGCGCTGCATCGAGCTTAATTGCCGATACTTCAGCAGCACCCCCGCGACTGGTTTCGATCAATTTATCCAGCGGCAGATACAACAAGCTGTTGCCGTTCTTCTGGTCGACCATCACCTTGCTGATATTGCCCATCACCTGCTGCATCATGTCCAGATACATCCGTTCGCGGGTAACGGCTGGCGCCTTTTCATACTCCACCAAAATCTGCTTGAAGCGGCTGGCATCACCTTCGGCATTGGCGATCACGCTTTGTTTATAACCTTCCGACTCCTGGATCAAACGCGCCGCCGTGCCTTTGGCACGGGGGATCACGTCATTGGCATACGCCTGGCCTTCATTCTTTTGCCGTTCGCGATCCTGTCCGGCTTTAACCGCATCATCGAAAGCGGCCTGCACTTGCTCCGGCGGTTGCGCATTCTGCATCGTCAGCTTGCTGATCACGATGCCGGATTTATAGCGATCCAGAATCTCCTGCATCAGCTTGGTCGCTGCCGCGGCCACTTGCTCGCGCCCCTCATACAACACATAGTCCATCTTGTTCTTGCCGACCACTTCGCGTATCGCTGTTTCCGCCGCCTGGCGCACGTTCTCATCGGGCATGCGGTTGTTGAACAGATAATCTGCCGGATCGCTCAAGAAATACTGTACGGCAAACTGGATGTCGATGATGTTTTCATCGTCGGTCAGCATCAGCGACTCTTTCAGCATCTTGTTCTTGACGTTCTCGCGATAGCCGACTTCCACGGTGCGAACCTGGCTCAGGTTGACAATCTCCACAGTTTCGATCGGGAATGGCAAGTGCCAGCGCGGGCCGGGCTCGGTGATCTCGATCTTCTTGCCGAAGCGCAACACCACGCCGCGCTGGCTGGCATCCACGATGTAAAACCCGCTGCCGAACCAGATCAGCGCAATGATCCCGACTATCAATCCGATACCGCCGGCAAAATTTTGCATCGGCGCGCCGCCTGAAGATCCCGGCCCACCTTTGCCAGCTCCGCCTTTACCGGCTCCGCCCCTGCCGCCCAGCAGGGCAGATACCTTGGCATTGAGCTTGCGCAGCAATTCTTCCAGATCAGGCGGGCCGCCGTTGTTGTTCTTGTTACCCCATTGCGGATCATTCAATCCCATAATTAATCACTCGTCTCGATTAGTTTGATTTTCACTTGCTTCGGCAACTTGGCGCGCGGTCTTGGCTTCTGTCAAAGCCAGCCGCAACCCTTCCAGACCCGCGCCACTTTTGGCACTCAGAAAAACGCGGGCGATTCTACCATATTCATCACGCACCACGCTGGGCGACACATCCAGCAAGTCTATTTTATTGAACACCAACAGCTGCGGAATACCCGCCGCATCGATCTCGGCCAGCACCTTGTTCACCTCGGCGATCTGATCGTCGTGCATAGGATTGCTGGCATCCACCACATGCAGCAGCAAATCGGCCTGTATCGTCTCTTCCAGCGTGCTGCGAAACGCGGCGACCAGCGAGTGCGGCAGATGACGGATAAAGCCCACCGTGTCCGACAACACGATCTCACCTGCATCTTCGGTGAACATCTTGCGCGAAGTAGTATCCAGCGTGGCAAACAACTGATCGGCCACATACACGTTGGCGCGGGTCAGCTTGTTGAACAACGTGGATTTGCCCGCATTGGTATAGCCCACAATGGACACCGACAGCACGTCGTGGCGATTGCGCGCGCGGCGGCGCACGTCACGCTGACGCTGGAGTTGCTCTAGGCGCTCTTTCAACAAATGAACGCGCTTGTCCAGTTTGCGCCTATCCAGCTCCAGCTTGGTTTCACCCGGGCCACGCGCGCCCACGGCATGCTTCTGCTGGCCCATATCCTGATTCATGCCCACCAGGCGCGTGGCCAGATACTTGAGTTGTGCGATCTCGACCTGCACCTTGCCCTCATGGCTTTGCGCACGCTGCGCAAAGATATCCAGGATCAGCATGGTGCGGTCGATCACACGCGTATTCAGCTTGGTGGTCAGGTTGCGCATCTGCGCGGGCGAGAGGTCGTGATTGAAAATGACCAAAGGGGCTTCCAGCTGCTCTACCAGTTCGGCGATTTCCTGCACCTTGCCGCTGCCCGCGAACAATGCCGCCTCGGGGCGTTGCCGCCTGGCTTCAACGATAGCCAAGGTGCGCACGCCGGCCGTCTCGGCCAGCAAACGCAACTCCTGCAAACTTTCGCTGTGGTCGCTATTGCCGAAATCAATACTGACCAGAATTGCGGCCTCGGTATCGGCTGAAGTCTGCTGCATTACTCTGCGTTGTCGTGGGGAATACTGATCGAGCGCACCGGAACGATAGTCGAAATAGCGTGCTTATAGACCATCTGGGTGATCGTATTCTTCAGCAAGATCACGTACTGATCGAACGACTCAACCTGGCCCTGCAGCTTGATGCCATTCACCAGATAAATCGCGACCTGCACATGCTCTTTGCGCAGCGCATTGAGAAACGGGTCTTGCAGTTGTTGTCCTTTGTCACTCATGTTATTGCTCTTATCGGTTAGGAACGAAGCAGTACTTTACTGGATTCCGGGGCGGCTGTGAACCTATTTACCTGGAAGCTAAAGAAATATCCGAAAATAAGACGAAATAACCGGAAATTTTCATTCCTTCAGCAACCACTCACTTGGTACGCAGCTGCTCTCACACTATGATTTTCTTTCTGAAATCGCGCTGAATATGCCCCCACATTCTCGCGTCGTGAGTCTATGGCAAGACCCGGCACAAGAGCCTCGCTTTTGTATTCATCGGCAGTTAGTATTGAAATTGCCTTGATGCATCTCAACACATATAGCCACATAATTATTCACATGAGCGATATCCCTGATTCAGCCCTTCGTCCTACCTTCATCCGACTGGTACTGTCCCGGCCGAGACTGTTCAGCTCGATTCTGGTCGGTGTGCTGGTTACATTCTTTTTACCGGAATCTTTAGCGTTGCACAAAGTGACGCGAGCGATAGTCGGCTGGAATGTCGGGGCGTGGCTTTATTTGATATTGGCGGCTCGCATGATGTTCTGGACAACTCGTGAAAAAATGCGTACCCGCGCCATCGCGCAAGATGATGGGAAATTTGTCGTTCTGGGGATGGTGATCGCCGCAGCCATCATGTCTATCGGCGCAATCGTTGCAGAACTCGGCGTGGTCAAGGACATGCACGGCCTGCTGCGCTATGAGCACATCGCCCTTGCAGTGCTCACTATCCTGTCTTCATGGGCTTTTACTCAAGTGATGTTTGCACTGCACTATGCGCATGACTTCTATGCCGCCAAAGAACGCGGCAATCCAGGCGGGCTGGCATTCCCTGATGCGACTGCGCCAGACTATAGTGATTTCCTCTATTTTGCCTGCGTGATAGGAACCTCTGGTCAAACGGCTGACGTCAGTTTCACTAGCAGGGCGATGCGTCGCACAGGGCTAGTGCACTGCGTCTTGGCCTTCTTTTTCAATACCACTTTGGTGGCCTTGACCATTAACATTGCATCCAGCCTGATATGAGCATGCAATCGATGACAATAACGCAATTTACTCCTGCACCATAAATCGGAGAACACCGTGTCCTTTAGGAAAATAAAAGACGTCGTCGGGGCTGGAGTATTTGGAACGCTGCTGGGAATATCCGGGGTATATGCAGATACCCTTGGCGGGGCCGAAGTTCTGGCGGCCGATGCTTGGGCATTCAAACTCACCCCATCCTGCTATGTCACCACCAACGAAAAGGATGCCATCGATATCAATTTGCGCGCGAATTATGGCCCCCATGCCTTCTGGCTAGGCCACTACCGGCGCGACAGCGAATTTGAGCAGACCCGCACCGGCTACGAATATACCGCGCAAATTCCCTTCGGCGAATTGGTGTCCTCATTGCAATTGGCTACTCACGGTTTCGCCGGTGGTTCCATCAACGCCCAGATCGGCGATTCGATCTATGCGCTGCTCGGCTTCGGACGCACCAACATGCGGGACTACTACAATCTCAATTTTGACCCTAACGATTCCATCGTTTATGGACTTGGGACACGCTTGCTACCCAAATCAACCCTCTCATTGTTTATTGTCAAGGACGACCGCCTACACACGGATCAAATAGTTACGCACGCAGTCTGGCGCATCGTGCCAGACGAGCATCAGCGGTGGACGGTGGATTTATCAAGCAAGCAGGGGCGCGCAACGCCCAATGATGAATCAGTGTCGGGAAAAGCCCTGACAGTGACCTATGACAACCGGGATATTTTTTTCCGTCTAGCGCAGGATCAAAAAGTAAATTTCTCTGTCGAAAATCAAACGCGCTTGACTATTGGGCTGCGATTTTAAGGGGGATACGCTACCCACCAATCAAAATTTTTACCAAACTAAAAATAAAAAACCAGCCTGGGCTGGTTTATTATTTTGATTGTTATGACTCAATTGCTAGTGAACAGCTGCTTGAGCATCCACAAGGTAAACAGAACTGCCCCAATTGCGGTACCCACTGCACAGATTGTCGCGATCATTGCCATTTTTCCTCCCGAGTAACAAATTAAACACAAGAACGGATCAAGCAGATTTCATCGTAGCACAATTTATTATGCCCGCAATGGCTTTTCAATAAAATCTTTCGTGGCCATATATGCCGCATAACGAATTGACGTGCCAATGTCCGGTGTGGTTCCATACCGAAGACGAACCGGTACACGCCAATATCATGAGGCATCTGAAATTAAAGCATCCAAGTATATTGCTGGAACAGGAAAAAACGCATGACTGAATTCAGCATCATCGCGGTATTTTTTGTCGGCTTGCTCGGCGGCGTACATTGCCTCGGCATGTGCGGCAGTATTGTCGGCATCCTCACCGCGCAATTACCGAAGGACGGCGCACGCTGGCGGTTTCATCTGGCTTATAACAGCGGGCGCATCGCCAGCTACACTTTGGCCGGTTTACTGGTCGGCGCTATTGGGCAAGCCGGTTTGTTGTTGCGCGATGTGGTGCCGGTACAGCATTTGCTATTTGCGCTGTCCAGCTTGATGCTGATCGCGCTTGGCTTGTATCTCGCCGGAATCTGGAGCATGGTGCGGCGCATCGAGTCGATCGGCAGCGTGTTGTGGCAACGCATCCAACCGCTGACGCGCTCTGTGCTTCCTGTTACGTCTCCGGCGCGGGCCTTGTTGCTCGGCACGTTATGGGGCTGGTTGCCGTGCGGGCTGGTATACAGCGTGCTGATCACAGCGCTGGCCAGCGGTCATGCGCAAAGCGGCGCATTGATCATGCTGGCATTCGGCCTGGGCACCCTGCCCAATCTGCTGGTCATAGGCCTGTTCTGGGAACGCTGCCGCCATTGGGTACAATCTCCCCGAGTTAGATTTTTTGCCGGACTGATCGTGATGGCATTTGGCCTATATGGGCTGATCAAGGTTGGCTATGTTTTTGCTGTGCATGGTTGGGCAGGGAGCTGTCATGTGGATGCGTAAGGGCACCCATAAATCGGTAATAATAACTTTCAGGGCGACTCAAGAGATGCGTAACTTTTTTTTAATATTACTGATCTTTCTGCTTGGCGCGTGCGGGGAGCCGGAGATGCCGTCGCCTTACCATGCCATAGACGTCTCCTGGCAGCATGCAAAAGCTGATTTTCAGCTTAGCGACTTTAATGGCAAGCCACGCAGCCTGCTGGGCTTCAGGGGAAAAGTGGTCGTGCTGTTCTTTGGTTACACCCACTGCCCCGAGGTATGTCCTACTACGCTGGCCGATTTGGCGCAGCTTATGCGCCTGCTTGGCAAGGATGCGGATCGGGTGCAAGTGTTATTCGTCACGCTGGATCCGGAACGCGACAGTCCCGAGTTGCTCGCGAAATTTGTGCCGTCCTTTAATTCTTCTTTCCTCGGTTTGTATGGCGATGCGCAGGCCACCGCACAAGCGGCCAAGGCCTTTGGCGTGAACTATGCCAAGCAGTATGACAAGCACGGCGGCTATACGCTGGATCATAGCGACGGAATATATTTGCTTGGCACCAGAGGCAAACCATTACTGCTTTCCCCATACGGGCAGCAGACTGAACTACTGGCACAAGACATCAGATTGCTGCTGGCCATCGGTCAATGAGCAAAGCCAACATGAACCAACTTGGCTTTATTGCATAAATGCTTGGCATTTTCCCTACTCAAGTTTGATTTGTTAGACGTAGTATTGGTCACAACCCATTTGATGCTGCGCTGTTAATTTTCTCACTTGACAAGGAATATATGCCCCAATAAGATGCATAGAAAATATATGATTAATTCATGGCATATGTTTTGAGAACAAGTTTCTGGTCTGTTGAAACACAATGGTATTGTTTTGATTAACCCGCTGCTCGGTGTACCATGTCTGCGGTTTAAAAGCTGGAATCAAAGGGGTGTCATTTACTTCTTTAGGTTTGAGAGTAAAGACACATCGTTTTTTACTTACGCTCTATAGGGGGTTACTGTGGAAGCAACTCAAGCGATACCGGTTAAGTACGATATGGATGTGGTCAGATGGTTTACCATCATGGCCGTTATCTATCTGGTCGTAGGCACATTGCTCGGTGTGTATATTGCATCTGAATTGGCATGGCCGTTCCTGAACTTTGACATTCCTTACATCACCTTTGGGCGTCTGCGCCCGCTGCATACCAATGCGGTGATCTTCGCGTTTGGCGGCTGCACCCTGATGGCCACCGGTTACTATATGGTGCAGCGCACCGGCGCGACCAAGCTGTGGAGTAACGGCTTGGCGTGGTTCACCTTCTGGGGTTGGAACCTGATCATCGTTCTGGCGGTGATCACTTTGCCGCTAGGGATGACCCAGGGCAAGGAATATGCAGAGCTGGAATGGCCGATCGATCTGCTGATCGCCGTGGTCTGGCTGGCATTCGGTTTTAACCACATCATGACGGTTGCGATCCGCAAGTCCTCGCACATCTATGTGTCGAACTGGTTCACGATGAGCATGATCATCATGATCACCTACCTGCATGTGGTGAACAGCCTGGCGATTCCAGTCAGCCTGACCAAGTCCTACTCGATCTACTCGGGCGTGCAAGACGCCATGATTCAATGGTGGTGGGGCCACAATGCGGTGGGCTTCTATCTGACCGCCGGTTTCCTGGGAATCATGTATTACTTCGTGCCCAAGCAGGCCAATCGCCCGGTGTTCTCCTACCGTCTCTCGGTGTTGCACTTCTGGGCGCTGACCTTCGGTTATGTGTGGCTGGGCGCGCACCATCTGCAATACACCGCATTGCCTGACTGGACCGGCTCACTGGGCGCCGCGATTTCGCTGGCGATGATCATCCCGTCCTGGGGTGGCGCGATGAACGGCATGATGACGTTGTCCGGCGCATGGGATCGATTGCGCACCGACTACATCCTGCGCTTCCTGGTGGTGTCTCTGGCGTTCTACGCGATGTCTACCTTCGAAGGCCCGGTGATGTCCATCAAGACCGTGAACGCGTTGTCGCACTACACCGACTGGACCATCGGTCATGTGCACTCCGGTGCGCTGGGTTGGGTGGCGATGGTTTCCATGGGGGCGATCTACCACATGGTCAAGAAGCTGTGGCATACCGAAATGTACTCCGACAGTTTGGTGAATGTGCACTTCTGGCTGGCGACGATCGGTGCGGTGATCTACGTCGTGGCGATGTGGGTGTCCGGCATCATGCAAGGTCTGATGTGGCGTGATTATGACGAATACGGCGCATTGACCTATACCTTTGTGGAATCCGTATCCGCGATGCATCCGTACTACGCGATGCGTGCCATCGGCGGCGTTATCTACAATCTGGGTGCATGGATCATGTTGTACAACGTGGTGATGACTGTGCGCCAGGCAAGTGCTGCGCGCGGTACCAACGCCGTTCCTGCCAAAGCATAAGGGGAGAGACATGTCTAATCACGACAAGATTTATTCAACCAGGTTGCAGGACAAGCTGGAGCGCAGCACCGTCCTGTTGTTTGTAGTGGCTGCATTGGCGGTGGCGGTGGCAGGCATAGTGGAAATCGTACCGCTGTTTTATATAGACAGCACAATGACTCACTTGTCGCCCAACGTAAAAGACTCGCAGAAAAAAGCGGGTGATACGGCTCCCATCGTCTGGAATCGCAAGCTGGGTCAAACTCTGGACGACTGGAAGCCGGGTGATGGCGTGCGTCCATACAAGCCGCTGGAATTGGCAGGACGTGAAGTGTACATCCGCGAAGGCTGTTACTTGTGCCACTCGCAGATGATCCGTCCGTTCCGCGATGAGAAGGATCGTTATGGTCACTACTCAGTGTCCTCCGAATCGATGTACGACCACCCATTCCAGTGGGGTTCGAAACGTACCGGTCCCGACCTGGCTCGTGTGGGCGGCAAGTATTCGGATGAATGGCATCGCCGCCATCTGAGATACCCCCGTGAAGTTGTGCCTGAATCCGTGATGCCCAACTTCTTCTGGCTGGAGAACACCAAGGTGGATGCGGGCAACGTAGCCGATACCATGAAAGTGATGCGCAAGATGCCGTTCTATCCTTCTCCTTACACCGATGCCGACATCGCCAGCGCGAAAGGCGCAGTGGAAGGCAAGACCGAGCTGGATGCCGTCATTGCTTATTTGCAAGGCTTGGGCAATCACATCAAGTTTACCGAAGGCGTGAATTACCGTGACTAAGCTGATGGGATACCTGGACATGGATGTGGAATCCATGACGACGAACGACTGGCTCGGTGTGTTTTTTGCCGTATTTGTGTTCGTCGCCATGATCTACGTTTATTTTATGGTGTTCCGTCCTGCTAACAAAGACAAGTTCGAGTCACAGCGCCGCATGGCGCTGGATGACGATGACCATATCAATTCGGGAGATAAAAAATGAGTGACAATCAAAACTCCGCTGGTGGAAAAGAACGCGAACAACATATCCACCGCGCCGAGGGTGGCAGCCGAAACCCCTATCAAAACCCCGATGGTGGTGTAACTACCACAGGACACGTGTGGGACGACGATCTGGCTGACTTTACCAATCAGCCGCCCAAGTGGTGGATGCTGGGTCTGGCTGCCAGCGCGATCTGGGTGGTGGTGTATTGGCTGTACTATCCATCAATCCCCGTTCCAACTTCCAATACCTTCTTCAAAGGAGTGGGAGGATGGACGGCGATCAAGGAAATGGAAGCCGACAAGGGTGAAGTGGACGCGGTGCGCGGTAAGTATGAAGCCAAGCTCAAGGGGATGACACCGGCGGCGATCCTGGCTGACAACGATCTGACCGAGTATGTGAAGCGTTCCGGCAAGGTGCTGTTCGGCGATAACTGCGCACCCTGCCACGGCACGAACGGCGTCGGCACCAAGGATAAGGAAGGGCTGTTCGCGCCGGTCCTGAACGACGACGACTGGTTGTATGGCGGCAAGATCGACGACATCTACACCAGTATCAGCGGTGGGCGACAAGGCATCATGTTGGCGCACCATCCCAGCGAGAGAGAACTTATCGAACTCGAGCACCTGGAAAAGCTTGGTCAAGCCGGAGCCGAGGCGCACAACATCGCTCTCGGTCTGACTCCTCATCAAATCGACGTGGTAGCCAAGTATGTCCTCGCGCTGAGCGAAGGCAAGGGCGATTCGCCCGAAGTTGCTGCGGGAAAACTGGTATTCATAAACAGCGATTGTGTTGGCTGCCATGGCCAGGATGGCAAGGGTATGCAAGCGATGGGCTCAGCCAATCTGACCGACAAGATCTGGCGTTTTGACGGATCGTTGGAGGGGATCAAATACACCATTACTTACGGCGTGAATTCCGGCGATCCCAAAGCGCGTGTTGCGGTGATGCCTAACTTCACCGAAGCGGGCAAGCTCAGCGATACCGATATCAAGAAGTTGGCGGTATACGTTTACAAGTTTGGCGGCGGTCAGGCGGATGCACCCGCGGTACCTCCCCCGGTAGCAGCTGCACCCGCGGCTCCAGCCGTAAAGAAAAAATAATCTGTATCCCTGCACGGGGCGTCATGCCCTGTGCGGTAACTGAGCAGAGGAGAATGCAGATGAAGCACGACATGGTATTTTGGGGTGTGATTATCGGTGTCGCAGGCAGTGCTGCAGCACTGGTTTGGTTGTTGTATGTGATATACAGGAATGCAACCAAAAAAAAATAACGCAGTCTATAAGCTTGTATCGCGGCGGGAAAGGAGGAGGTTGCTATCTCCTCCTTTTTTCACACTGATATATTAGCAAGTTCTGAATAAGAAATTTCGTTAGCAAATAGATTAACTCGATTATGTAATCTGGATGGCAGGTGTAAATGCATGGAAAAAGAGAACGAACAAAAGGAAGCCGGCAGCGTCACGGCGATCTACCAGGAGTTTGAAACCTGGAATGTCAATCTTGGCGACAAGACCATCCATGCCAAGCGTATGCCCGGATTTTTCCGCTCAGTGAAAAACATGACCGGATCACTCTGGTTGATTTTCTTCCTTGGCCCCTATTTTCGCTGGAACGGCAAGCAAGCCGTACTGTTTGACATCGGCAACCGCCAGTTTCACTTTTTCAATCTGACTGTATTGCCCCAGGACATCTGGATGCTGTCGCTATTGCTGTTGTTGCTGGCGATGGCCTTGTTTGCCGTGACTTCGGTCGCTTCGCGGGTGTTCTGCGGCTACTTCTGTTTTCAGACGGTGTGGACGGATATTTTTACCTGGATAGAAGAAAAGATTGAAGGCTATCCCACCCAGCGACGCAAATTGGATAAGGCACCCTGGAGTGTTGAAAAAATCCGTCTGAAAGCAACCAAGCATTCGATCTGGCTGGTGATCGCCGCTTTAACCGGGATCAGTTTTTCGATCTGGTTCGTCGATGCCTACGATTATTGGCATGACTTACTGGCCTTCCAGTTGCCGATGGTGGGATGGATCACACTCACGATGTTCATTGCCGGAACATATATTCTGGCCGGGTTGTTGCGCGAGCAAACCTGTATGTGGCTTTGTCCTTATGCGCGCATCCAGGGCGTGATGACGGACAGCCAGACCATCATGCCCACCTACGATGTCAAACGCGGCGAGCCGCGTGGCAAACTTCACCGTGGCGCGGAATCTGACGCGCATGCCAAAGGTGACTGCATTGACTGTTATCAGTGCGTGCAGGTATGTCCTACCGGGGTGGATATCCGTGACGGGATGCAATTGGGCTGCATCACCTGCGGACTATGTCTGGATGCCTGCGATTCCATCATGGACAAGGTGGGCCGCCCGCACGGATTGATCCGCTACGCCTCGCTGGACGAGATCGAAGGCAAGCCGGTTAAAAAACTTTACCAACACCCGCGCACCTGGGCTTACATCAGCATCATTTTCATCGCGTTGGGCTGGATCATATTCGGATTGACCCATCTGGGTGCAATGACCCTCAGAGTGATCCCGGAACGCCAGCCATTATTTGTCAGCATGAGCGATGGTGCTATCCAGAACAAATATGAATTCAAGGTGGTCAACAAGACCGACAAGGATCTTTATGTGCATGTGTCCGCGGAGGGCGGCGTGCAGGGACAGATCATCATTGGCGCCGAGCAGCCGCTGCTGACCCATCACGGCCGCGGCACTTCGTTTACGATCTTCGTCAGGGCACCCGGGGCAAACATAAAACGGGAAGTGACGCCGATAGAGTTCCGCATACAAAGCACGGAAGACACATCAGTCGAGGCGGAATATGAATCAAAATTCAACGGCCCAAAACCCTGAACGAGATTCGATCCTGAACAAGAATTACACAGCAGTCAGTAATAAAGACGACAGATGTAGGGTGGATAAGCAGAGCGCATCCACCCTACGTTACTCTGAATTAGATTCAACTAGGAGCAATGAATGCTTTCACAAGAAAATAAAAAGGGTTGGCGCAATCCCTGGTTCATCAGCCTGATGGGCGTGGTCGTCACGGCATTACTGGTCAATTCCATGTTGATCTGGTATGCACTGCATCGCGGCTCAACCTTGGTGGACCACGAGTACAGCACCAGGGATCGCAAATCCGATACAGAAACAATCGATGACATACAGGCACACAATTCCTTGGCATGGAAAACCACGCTCAAGCTGCCAAAAATGATCGTGCTCGCCACCCCTACTTCCTACGAAATCGATGTGATGGATCGTCAGGGTTTGCCAGTCAGCGGCGAAATGGAAGTAGTAGCTTATCGTCCTTCCGATGCGGACAAGGACTTCGCAGTACCCTTCACGGAAGTTTCATCCGGAAAATATCAAGGCTACATCAGCTTCCCACTCAAGGGCATTTGGGAATTACGGATTCGTGTAAAGCGCGGCAAAGAGGTGTTCGAGACGGAGAGCGACAAGTTTTCAGTTTCAGAAAAACAGTAAACAAACCCTCGGCGATGCCCTGCTTCAGGCTGCGCTGAATAGATAACATAATTGCATTGCGCCAATGTCTGCTTGTATGGTTGTTAACATGGCATCATGAAATGCGGGTGTGTGCCAAAACCAGCATGCCGAGAATGCGCTCCAAAGCATTCATTCACCAAATTATCCTGCATTGTTTTCTTCTTGTGCTGCAGCGCTTGTCGATAGCTTATTGCACTTGCGAATATGTCATTTCTGACATACACTGCTTTCCATGAGCAAACAGCGTAAACCAATGGCGTGGCTACATGGCGAAATCAAAACGCCGCCTTTTTCCGCCGAGGCCAGAATTGAGGCGGGCGTTTTACTGCGACACCTGCAAGAGGGCATCAAAATATCGCTGCCACACTCAAGGCCCATGCCCAGTATCGGTCGCGGTTGTCATGAATTGAGAATCCCGGATGAAAATCGCACTTGGCGCATTGTGTACTATGTTGATACAGAAGCCATCGTGATTCTTGAAGTTTTTGCCAAAACCACCAGCCAAACGCCACAGTCGGTAGTTGACGTTTGCAAGGCCAGACTGAAACACTACAAATTAATTTAGCTGAAGGATAAATGCCATGAGGAAAAACAAAATAGAGCGTCTCAAAGCCGATGGATGGAAGGTCGGCAGCGCAGAAGATTTTCTGCAACTAAGCGATGAAGAGGCGCGGCTTGTCGCACTCAAACTCTCGCTGATCAGCGCGGTAAAAAAATCACGTATCAAACGAAAGCTGTCTCAAATCGACCTCGCACAACGCATGAAATCGAGCCAATCGCGTATTGCTAAAATTGAAGCGGGCGACCCCTCAGTATCGCTGGATTTGATCGTGCGTGCGCTCATCGCAAGCGGTGCAACAACCCGTGATATTCAGGTGGCGTTTACAACAAACTAACTGATGGTGGGTCAATTCACCTCATCGGGGTAGTTGCTCTATAAGCTGCAAACAGCCCTCAGACTCTGTTAAGAGTCGCAGCTGTTCGTTTGAATAGCAGCGTTCTGGCGTTGAGTTTGACACCATGAAGCCAGTGGGTCGAATTGTTAGAGGAGACGGGTGATGTGTGTGGATGAAGTGTGCTACTTTGCTAGACCTGACCCCGTTGTTTTGCCGTTGTTTCAAATCGTGCAAATCGTGACCCCGTTGTTTCAAATCGGCCAGTAATGGACATTGCAGACGTACAATACTTGGCGTAGCATAGTTTTTGTTGCACAAATTCCCTAATTCTGAGCCCTCGTCTCCTGATGCTGAAACGTCTCTTTGCCACCCGTTTCTCCATATCTCGAAGCTATAACTACAGTGTGCTGACGCAAGCTATAGCCTCTGGGGATGTTGGTCGAGCCATTGTTATCATGAACAGCTCCCCTGAGCTGATAAAGCCCACGGATAAATTCGGGAATTCAGCATTGCATGTGGCCGTGCAATTGGAATCCGAGGTCCTGGTCAGGGAGCTGATTTCACGAGGCGCAAACATTGATTTGAACAACAGCCTTGGGTTCTCACCGCTCGCCTGGGCCGCCAAAATTGGTTGGAATGCCGGTGTGGAACTCATGGCTTCAGCAACTCGCGCCGTAGGCAGCACTCATGTCACTCAAAATAGGCTCTGGTTTTACCCCGATTCCACGGATACTCAGTTAAGAGCGGGTTGATGGATATTACCATTACTTAATTGCCGCTTCTTTCTTTGGTTATAAAACCGTTCGATGTAATCAAATATGTCGGCTCTGGCGTCTCCTCTAGTCA
>JANXXX010000076.1 GCA_025350405.1 Gallionella sp. | reverse complement strand
CGCTTACACGCTTAGTTCATCGGGTCGCCGCGCGTTGTTCTGCCGCGACCCGGATGGGAATGCGCTGGAGTTTATTGGGAATAGTTAACGTTTGAGTTGGCGTCACTAGGCAAACAATAACTTAGCAATAGCACCAGCTATAGTGACAACGATGCCAATAATAATTGCTCGTATATAATTTTCATGAAGCCACTGCCACTTGGATTTGCGTTCAACGATGGGATAAGAAGCGTGAAAGGCAAGGCAAAGATTCGCAGAGGCTTCAGCAATCTGACTGATGGTACCCGTGAAAATGAACCCAGCGGAAGAGCCATCTTCGTTAAGCTGCTCTCCGTAGCTCTGATCCCCAAAAGAGGAGCTCAATGCTTTGAGTGCGTGGTACCAACGGAGTTTTGTATCTGCCGTAGCAAGGAGAAGCTGCTCTACTTTATTTTCACCCTTAAGCACTCGCCCAAGTAGTTGGCCTGCCAATGAGGAGAGTATTTGAAATTGCTCAGTCGCGGGTGTTTGGCCGCCAAACCCTGCAATTCGCCAATACTCTCCAGCGGCACCCCATTGAACATCTAAACGGTGATGCTTTAATTCCTGAGCTAACAGGCGGAATCGTTGTTCGATTTCTAGCCAAGAGTCCATGGATCTGTGTATTAGGGATATGTGAATTTAATGTCAAAACACTGGATATGCGTGAATCGCTTTTACCTCGTTGTGTTCAAACACGGTGAGCATCCTAGCACAACATCACGGTGCAGGATTCGGATACAGCTTGTGCACCGCATCGATCTTCTCCAGCACCTCCGCCGATAGCACCGCCTCGGCGCTGTCCAGATTTTCTTTCAACTGATTCAAGTTCGTTGCGCCGAGTATCACGCTGCTGGTGAACCAGCGCGTGCGCGCGAAGGCCAAGGCCATCGTTGCCGGAGTCAGTCCGGCTTCCTGCGCGATGCGCGCGTATTCCTTGCTGGCTATCGGTAAGTTAGGTTTTGCGTAGCGTTGCCCGAAGCCCGGAAATAAGGTGATGCGTCCTTTCGCGTTCGGGTCGGTGAGATATTTGCCGGTGAGCCAACCGAATGCGAGCGGGCTGTAGGCGAGCAGGCCGACATTCTCGTGATGGCAAGTCTCCGCGAGGCCGGTCTCGAAGCTGCGGTTCATCAGGTGATAGGCGTTTTGCACCGTGATGATCTTCGGCAGCCCGAGTTGCTCGGCGCATTTGACGAACTCGCTCACGCCCCATGGGGTCTCGTTGCTCAGGCCGATGTGGCGTATCTTTCCGGACTTGATTAAATCCGCCAGTGCTTGCATTTGTTCGGCAATCGGCACAGTGTCGTGCTCTTGCGCTACGTCGTAACTGCTTCCGCCGAACATCGGCACATAACGATCCGGCCAATGGATTTGATAGAGGTCGACATAGTCGGTCTGCAACCGTTTCAGGCTGCCGTCTATCGCGGCATTGAGGTGTTCGCGGTTGATGCGCGGGTTGTTGCGTATCCAGGCGAAGCCGCGCGATGGTCCGGCGATTTTGGTGGCGACGATCACCGCGTCGCGCCGGTAATGTTTCAGCCACGAGCCGATATAACTTTCGGTGCGCCCCTGCGTTTCGGCGCGCGGTGGAACCGGATACATCTCGGCGGCATCAATGAAATTCACTCCATGCGATACGGCAAGGTCGAGCTGAGCATGGGCTTCTGCCTCTGTGTTCTGCTCGCCGAAAGTCATCGTGCCGAGTGCCAATGCCGAGACGCGCAGATCGCTGGTGCCTAGTTGTTTGAGTTTCATATCCACCTCTTGTATTTTTCCGCCATTTTAGTCCAGATGCATTATCCTGGAAAAAACTGTTAGCCACAGAGGACACAGAGACCACAGAGGAAATCGGGCGATT
The DNA here is from genome assembly GCA_025350405.1 of Gallionella sp. Classification (GTDB taxonomy): domain Bacteria; phylum Pseudomonadota; class Gammaproteobacteria; order Burkholderiales; family Gallionellaceae; genus Gallionella. The sequence goes on along the minus strand of JANXXX010000076.1, from coordinate 27,632 downwards.
GAAACTAATGAGCTGGCTCACCATTCGGGTTAGCATAAGAAAAGGGTAAAACTTTTACCTTCTCTGTGTGCTCTGTGATCTCGGTGGCTTGAATTGAGGTTTTTGTTCTCAGCTGCGCCGTGTTAGCATTTGCCGTATGACTATGCCTGTCCTGTTCGTTTCACATGGAGCACCCACACTGCCGATCGAGCCCGGCGAGACCGGCGCTGCGTGGCGCAAGTTGGGCGAGCAATTGCCCAAGCCTGCCGCGATCCTGGTTATCTCGGCGCATTGGGATACGCCTGTCCCGACCGTCAGCCGTGCCGTGCGACCGGAAACCATCCACGACTTTTACGGTTTCCCTGAAGAGTTATACGAGTTGCAATATCCCGCACCCGGCGCGCCGCAGATGGCGCAGTCGGTCGCGCTCGCCTTGCAGCAGGCAGGGATACCCGCGCAGCTGGACGACACGCGCGGGCTGGATCACGGCGCATGGGTGCCGTTGAGCCTGATGTATCCGAAGGCTGATATTCCTGTTACACAGCTTTCATTGCAATCCGGCAAAGACCCTGCATGGCATATCGCGCTGGGTCGCGCGCTGCGCTCGCTACGCGAGCAGGGCGTGCTGATCATCGGCAGCGGGTCGATCACGCACAATCTGCGCGCGATCTTCAAACATCCGCAGGGTGAACCTGTGCCGCAGTGGGTGACTGAGTTTTGCGACTGGATGGCGGATAAAATCAGCGCAGGTGACCTTGAGGCACTCAGCGCCTATCGCACCCTTGCGCCGCACGCTGTGCAGAACCATCCCACCGACGAACATCTGCTGCCGCTGTTCGTGGCGTTCGGCGCAGCGAACAAGATCGAAGGCGCGGTGCGGCTGAATCAGGTGATGACCTACGGCATGCTGGCGATGGATGCGTGGGTGTTCGATGTTGAGTTGTAATTCACGCTACAGATTCTCCGCGACTCGCTTAAGCGCATCCTCAGCGAGTGTAGGGTGGGCAAGCTTTATCTGCCCACGCGGACAATACAATAACTGTGGGCAGATATAGCTTGCCCACCCTACGACTACTACAATTTCTCCGCGACTTCTTTAAGAGCTTCTTCTGACAAATCCTCCAGCGCGACAATCTGAGCCTTGTCGAGATTCGGATAGTTTCTGGAGGTCGCGCGGAAGTAGCTGGGGTCGTAATGAAGTGAGAGCAGCTCCCCGACCATCGTTGCAAAATCTCCGGCGCGTATCATTTCGCTCCACAGCTCCAATTGCTTCGCACCGTGAAAGCGGTACAGGGGTTTGAGATGCTCGATAAAAATATCCGGGTTGTCGATGTAGTGGCGGTAATCTTCCAGCAGTCCGGTAACGCGCGTGGCCAGCGGCGTTTCTACCAGCAGGCACGGGCTGGCGTGCATCGCGGTGATCAGCGCGGGGGGCAGGGTGATCAGGCCGATCTTGCTGCTTTCTGCTTCCACAAACACCGGGCGTGAGGGATCGAGTCTTTGCAAGGTTTGCAACAGTGCACTATCGAACCATTTCTGCGAAGGTTGCGGTTGATCGGGCAACCTGCCCAGCACCGAGCCGCGATGTTGCGCCAGTATTTCCAGATCGAGCACTTGATGTCTGTTGTTGGGATGGCCGCAACTTGCCAAAGCGGCGAGCAAGCGGCTCTTGCCCGAACCGGTGGGGCCGCATACCACTTTGAATGTGAAGTTCTGCGGCAGGGTTTCCAGTTTTTCCAGCACATCGCGCCGGTAAGTCTTGTAGCCGCCTTCCAGCTTGTGCGCCGCCCACCCAACTTGCGCGAGGACGATGCTCATCGCGCCGCTGCGCTGGCCGCCGCGCCAGCAGTAGACCAGTGGGCGCCATGACTTGGGATGCGCTTGAAAGCGCGTCTCCAGATGATGCGCGATATTTTTCGCGATCATTGCCGCGCCGACCTTGCGCGCCTCGAACGGTGACACTTGCTTGTACAATGTGCCGACCGTTACGCGTTCCTCGTCGGAGAGCACCGGGCAATTGATCGCGCCGGGAATATGATCCTCGGCGAATTCCGCCGGCGTGCGCACGTCGATAATTTCGTCAAATTGCCCAAGCTGTGATAGGTTCGCGGTTTTGAAAAGCATCTAGATTAGGAACCCGATAATGTCAGAGATTAAATTAACCCAATTGTCGCATGGCGGCGGCTGCGGCTGCAAAATAGCGCCTGCTTTGTTGCAAGAGATTTTAGGCGTAGCAAAAGAAAAGCTGCCGTATGCCAACCTGTTGGTCGGCACCGAGACCAGTGATGATGCGGCGGTGTATCACCTGAACGACCAACAGGCGATCATCGCGACCACCGATTTTTTTATGCCCATCGTCGACGACCCGTTCGACTTCGGGCGCATCGCCGCGACCAACGCGCTGTCTGACGTGTATGCGATGGGTGGCACGCCCATCATGGCGTTGGCCATCGTCGGCATGCCGATCAGCAAGCTGCCGGTCGAAACGATACGCGCGATCCTGCAAGGCGGCGAATCGGTGTGCCAGGCTGCTGGGATTCCGCTGGCGGGCGGACATTCAATCGACTCTATTGAGCCTATCTACGGGCTGGTCGCGATCGGTATTGTGCATCCCGACAAGCTCAAGAAGAATGTTGGCGCGCATGCGGACGACGTGCTGATACTCGGCAAAGGTCTGGGGATCGGCGTGCTGGCACAAGCGCTGAAGAAAGGCGTGCTGTCCGACCGAGGCTATGCGCAGATGATCGCTACCACCACGCAACTCAACACGGTGGGCAGTGAACTGTCCGGCCTGAAAGACGTGCATGCGCTGACCGATGTGACCGGCTTTGGTCTGCTCGGCCACTTGCTGGAAATGTGCCGCGGCTCCGGGTTGGGGGCTGAGCTTAAGTTCGATCAGATACCGATCCTGTCCGAGGCACTGCCGCTGGCACAGCAGGGTTACGGCCCCGGTGCGATAGATCGTAACCTGGCCAGCTATGGACATGAAGTTGATTTTGCGCCGCACATGGAGAACTGGCAGCGCCGTATACTGGCCGATGCACAGACCAGCGGCGGTTTGCTGGTGGCTGTTGCGCCGGATGCTGCGAACGAGGTGTTGTCCTGTTTTCAGCGTGACGGATTCGAACAGGCGGCGGTGATCGGTACGATGAAAAAAGGTGCGGCACGTGTGGGAGTGAATTGATATTCGAGAGCTTGTGCTTAGTGCCGATAGCAGCAACAGGTTGATAGACAAAAACGTGGAGCAGGCGGTTAATAGACTTTTTCGGAACAACTCAAAACTCTTCTATCCAGCAGCTTATCTGGTTACTTCCACGGCAAGAATGTCGAATATCAAGAAACCTAACCTTTAGGTTTGGTCAGCGCCCTCATTTTTTCTTTGTGCCGCGATCCTCGGCAGGAAAACCCATAATGCCCAGCAAATACTTCTCGCCATGTAATTTGCACTCCTCGTGCAGGAATTCAAGAAAGGCCTTGGCAACCACTGATAACTGCTTATCTTTTGGATAAGCCAGATACCAGTGACGGCGAATCGGAAAACCTTGGACATCCAGTATGGCTAATTCATCGATGCTGCGCTCTAACGCCAGAGTATGTGCGGACAGCACGGCGATACCCAACCCGCCAGCCACTGCCTGCTTGATTGCCTCATTACTGCCAAGCTCCATCCTGACTTTGAGCTTCAGCCCGCGTTCTCTGAAAAATTGCTCGGTTGCTAGACGAGTGCCAGAGCCTTGCTCGCGCATCAGGAATTGTTCTCCCTCCAATCGTTTCGGCGGTATCTTTCTTTTGCCTGCCAGTAAATGATTGCGGGCAGCCAGCACTACTAGCGGATTCTCCAGAAAAGGCTCGAATTCCACATCCATGTGTTCAGGTGGCTGACCGAGCACATACAAATCGTCCATGTTATCGGCCATGCGCTGCAGCACTCGTTCACGGTTGGTCACCTTGAGCGAGACATCGATGCCGGGATAACGCTGGCAAAATATCCCGAGCAGGCGCGGTACAAAATATTTGGCCGTAGTAATGACTGCTATGCGCAGCTTTCCCGCCTTCACGCCATTCATGTCTGACACCAGCATCTCGAATCGATCCAAGCCATCGAAAATCTCACGACAGACTTTGAGCAATTCTCGTCCGGTATCAGTCAGGTAAATCCGTTTGCCGATCTGCTCCAACAGCGGCTGCCCAACGATGTCCGCCAACTGTTTGAGCTGGATCGAAACCGTTGGCTGAGTCGTGTACAACTCTTCAGCAGCTCGTGTAAAGCTTAGATGGCGCGCTACCGCCTCGAACACTTTCAGCTGGCGTAGGGTGGCATTTTTCATCATGGTGATTTCACCCGAAAGTATCATTGACTCTAGTCTATCGTTAGCATCAATAATTACAATTATTATTTATGATTAATCTTGACTATAGTACTCGGACGCTCAATCGAGCCACAGGTTTTTCATGTTGAAAAACATTTATTCAATAATACATTAAGGAGCTTGCAATGGCAGTCAAGACCTACAACGCCGGTGTAAAGGAATACCGGCAAACTTATTGGGAACCAGAATACAAGATTCAAGATACCGACATTCTTGCGTGCTTCAAGATCACTCCGCAAGCGGGCGTGGGTCGCGAAGAAGTCGCAGCTGCCGTTGCAGCCGAATCTTCGACCGGTACCTGGACGACAGTTTGGACGGACTTGTTGACTGACCTGGATCATTACAAGGGCCGCGCTTATCGCATCGAAGACGTGCCCGGCGATGATACCTGCTTCTACGCTTTCGTTGCTTATCCGATCGACCTGTTTGAAGAAGGCTCCGTGGTCAACGTGTTCACCTCGCTGGTGGGTAACGTGTTCGGTTTCAAGGCCTTGCGCGCATTGCGTCTGGAAGACGTGCGCTTCCCGATCGCTTACGTGAAGACCTGCGGCGGTCCGCCACAAGGTATCCAGGTTGAACGTGACATTCTGAATAAATATGGCCGTCCGTTGCTGGGTTGCACCATCAAGCCCAAACTCGGTCTGTCCGCCAAGAACTATGGTCGCGCAGTTTACGAATGCTTGCGCGGCGGCCTGGATCTGACCAAGGACGACGAGAACATCAACAGCCAACCATTCATGCGCTGGCGTGCACGTTTTGATTTCGTGCAGGAAGCAATCGAAAAGGCAGAACGTGAAACAGGTGAGCGCAAGGGCCACTACATGAACGTGACTGCGCCCACTCCGGAAGAAATGTACAAGCGCGCTGAACATGCTAAATCGCTCGGCACGCCCATCATCATGCATGACTACCTGACTGGCGGCTTCTGCGCCAACACTGGCCTGGCCAACTGGTGTCGCGATAACGGCATGTTGTTGCACATCCACCGCGCGATGCATGCGGTCATTGACCGCAACCCACATCACGGCATTCACTTCCGTGTTTTGGCCAAGGCGCTACGCCTGTCGGGTGGCGACCACCTGCACTCCGGCACCGTGGTCGGCAAGCTGGAGGGCGACCGCGCCCCAACACTGGGCTTCGTTGACCTGATGCGCGACAGCTTCATCAAGGAAGACCGTTCACGCGGCATCTTCTTCGATCAGGATTGGGGTTCCATGCCCGGCGTATTCCCGGTCGCTTCAGGCGGTATTCACGTCTGGCACATGCCTGCGCTGGTCAACATCTTCGGCGATGATGCCTGCCTGCAATTTGGCGGCGGCACCTTGGGTCACCCATGGGGCAACGCTGCCGGCGCAGCGGCTAACCGCGTAGCGCTGGAAGCGTGCGTAGAAGCGCGTAACGCAGGTCGCGAACTGGAAAAAGAAGGCAAGGACATTCTGACCAAGGCCGCCAACAGCAGCCCGGAACTGAAGATCGCGATGGAAACCTGGAAAGAGATCAGGTTCGAATTCGACACAGTGGACAAGCTGGACGTAGCCCATAAGTAACATCGAGCCAACGGCGCGTGGTGCATGCGCCGTGACTTGATCAATCGACTATTACAAAGGAAACCAAAATGAGTGAAATGCAAGATTACAAATCACGTGTCAGCGACCCGGCCAGCCGCAAGTTCGAGACCTTCTCTTACCTGCCGGCGATGAGTGCAGAGCAGATCAGGAAGCAGGTCGAGTACATCGTCAAAAAAGGCTGGAATCCGGCGATAGAACACACCGAGCCTGAGCACCTGATGGACAACTACTGGTACATGTGGAAGCTGCCGATGTTCGGCGAGACCAATGTGGATGCCGTGATCAAGGAAGCGGAAGCTTGCCACAAGGCCAACCCGAACAATCATGTTCGTTTGCTGGCGTATGACAACTTCAAGCAATCGCAAGGTACCAACATGGTGATTTTCCGCGGCAAGACTGTTTAATGTAGCGCATCCCTGCCGCCACCTCTTTTCGGCGGCCGGGATTTTTACAGCGCATGGACGCAAGCGGCTGCCATCATTCTGTCGGACTGCCCCAGTCATTTCTGCCCCTGTGTTGATTGATAGACGGAGACTATTTTGAGTGACATCATCAAGCAGTATCGTATCGAAAAAGAGCCTTATTACCGCCCGGTTTCAGACGAAATCGAAGTATATGAAGCGACCTACAGCGTGCGCATGCCGATGATGCTGAAAGGTCCGACCGGCTGCGGCAAGTCCCGTTTTGTCGAACACATGGCCTGGAAGCTGGGCAAGCCGCTGATCACCGTGGCCTGCAACGAGGATATGACCGCCTCCGATCTAGTCGGTCGTTTTCTGCTCGACGCCAATGGCACCCGCTGGCAGGACGGCCCACTTGCGCTCGCTGCCCGCTACGGAGCGATCTGCTATCTGGACGAAGTGGTGGAAGCGCGCCAGGACACCACCGTGGTGATCCACCCGCTGACCGACAATCGCCGCGTATTGCCGCTGGAAAAAAAGGGCGAACTCGTCAGAGCCCACCCCGACTTCCAGTTGGTCATCTCCTATAACCCCGGCTACCAGAGCTTGATGAAGGATCTGAAACAGTCCACCAAGCAGCGTTTCGGCGCGCTGGATTTCAACTATCCCGAGCACACCATCGAAACCGAGATCGTCGCGCACGAGACCGGTGTCAATGCGGAAGTGGCCGGCAAACTGGTTTCCATCGCCGAGCGTGCCCGCAACCTCAAGGGCCACGGTCTGGACGAAGGCATCTCGACGCGCATGCTGATCTACGCGGGCAGCCTGATCGCCACTGGCGTCAAACCGGTCCAGGCCTGCCGCGTTGCTCTGGTGCGCCCGATCACGGACGATCCCGATATGCGCGATGCGCTTGATGCGGCAGTGACTACGTTCTTTTGATTCCGCTGCATTGTTATTGTTCTTGGTGGTAAATTTTTCATGTCTATCAATCTCGAAGACTATCAGGAACTGCTGGCTCCGCTTTCTCCGGAATTGCAGGCGAATCTGCGCTCGTCATGGCTGGAAGCAGCCAAGGTTTTCAGTGCGCGTGGGTTGGACAATTATCTGAAGGGTGCCGCTGCGCTGATGAGTCTGGGCAAGGGCGACGACCTGGTCGCCACCTGGATAGACCATGCACCCTTGGTCGCAAAAGAAATCGGCGAAGATGCAATCCCTGATCTGGTGCAGACCGCCCTTGCGTTGGCCTCAAAAACCTCAGGCTCAGTGATCGAACTGGTTCTCAGCACTGCACCCACGGCGGCCAACCGGCTGGGTGATGCGCATCTGTTCAACGCTTATTTGCAATTCATCAGCACCCTGCTATCGCAGGCGCCGCGCGGCGTGCGCCCGATGCTGGAAAACCTGGAGACGTTGTTCAGCCAGCTCACGCTGGGCGGTCTGCGCCGCTGGGCGCTGTGGGGTGCCCATGCCCACCGCACCAATTATCCCGAGCAAGCCAGTTACTTCAGCCTGCAATCCAAAGAGTCGCTGGCGATGTTGCAGAAGGAACGCAAAGGCACGCTGTTCATCGACATGCAGCGCCGCATCAACATGTATCTGCGCGCCTTGTGGGCGCGGGATTTTTTCATGAAGCCGACCTCGGGCGATTTCGAGACACGCGAAGGCTACCGGCCATACGTCGAGGGTTACTTCATCCACCTGCCTGACGCCTATGACGATTTCACCATGGGTAATTCCAAGGTGAGCGGTTTAGAGATGTATCGCGCTGCCGCCGCGCATAGCGCTGCCCATATTGTCTATACCCGCGACCCAATCTCTGCCGAGGCGCTCAATCCCTGGCAGATGGCGGTGATCAGCGTGATCGAAGATGCGCGCGTGGAAACATTGGCGATTCGCAAGTTCCCCGGCCTCAAACAGCTCTGGGCATCCTTGCACACGATAGATTCCGGGCAGGGAAATTCGGCGGGGGATTACCTCAATCGTCTGGCGCGCGCACTGCTGGATGATCGCTATCAGGATAACGATCCGTGGATCGCGCAGGGACGTGTGCTGTTCAAGCAGGCAGCAGAGAGTCTTGATACCAACCAGGTAGCGTGGGACATCGGTGTGCAACTGGCGCACGAATTCGCCAATGGTCCAATGGCAAAGCGCATCGCCTTCAACCCGCGCAGCGATCTGCTTACTGCGCCCTACCGTGACGACAACCGCTATTTCTGGGAATTCGAGGAATTCGATTTCGACAAGGCCATCGCCGCCGGTTACGAAGCCCCCAAGCAGGTGCGCAAGCACGTCAGCCTGATGGAGTTTGCCAACGAGATCGATGTCGAGACAGCCGGAGACGATGCGGAAGAAATCTGGGTGCTGGGCACGGAACTGTTTCCTTATGAAGATATGGGCAAGTCTTTCAACGAGATCGAAGGCAAGGAACCGGTTTCGGAACCATTTCATTATTCGGAGTGGGATTACCAGATCCAGCTCGAACGACCGGCCTGGGCCACAGTCCTTGAGAAGCGCGCAAAGGCCGGTGATATGCAGATCATCGACGACATCGCCGCGCAGCACAAGCGCACCATCGGCCGCCTCAAGTTCCTGCTCGACGCGCTGCAGCCGCAAGGCGTGACGCGCATCCGCAAGCTGGAGGACGGCGACGAAGTGGACATCAATGCGGCGATCCGCGCGATGATAGACATCCGCATGGTGCAGCAACCCGACCCGCGCATCATGATGCGCTCGGTGCGCAAGGTGCGCGATATTTCGGTGATGGTGCTGCTGGACCTGTCGGAATCCACCAATGAGAAAGTATCCGGGCAGGAGTACAGCGTGCTGGACCTGCAGCGCCAGGCCACCGTGCTGCTGGCGGATGCGATCCACAAGATCGGCGATCCTTTCGCGATCCACGGATTCTGTTCGGACGGGCGGCACAATGTCGAATATTTCCGCTACAAGGATTTCGACCAGCCCTACAACGATGTGCCCAAGTCCCGCCTGGCGGGCATGAGCGGTCAGTTGTCGACGCGTATGGGCGCGGCCATCCGCCATGCCGGTCATTACTTGAAGCTGCAAAAGTCATCCAAAAAACTGCTGCTGGTGATCACCGACGGCGAACCGGCAGATATAGATGTACGCGACCCGCAGTATCTGCGTTACGATACCAAGAAGGCCGTGGAGGAAATGGCGCGTTCCGGCGTGACCACTTTCTGCATGACGCTCGATCCGCGAGCAGACCAATATGTCTCACGGATCTTCGGGGCAAAGAACTACATGGTTGTGGATCATGTGGAACGTTTGCCGGAGAAGTTGCCACTACTTTACGCGGGACTCACACGATGACACTACAAACTTATGTCGGTATCGATCAGGATAACGACGGTGGCTTGACCCACCTCGGACGCATGGTGCGCGATGCCTGGGTGTTCGGCATCCTGCCCGAAACGGAAACCTGCGCGGGTTGGGATTCTGCGCGCATGCAGAACCTGTATGAAAAAGTCTATGCCGCCTGGGAACCTTACGCGCATCTGCCCAGTCGTCTGCCGGAAGAGTTGCGCGAGCGACATACCAAACTGTATGCGCAGGCCATTACCTCTGCGCGCGAAGGAGGATGGGATGCGGAGCTTGGCGAGGACGATTAAGCCCGATTGAAAACTAGCGGCGCTCGGGAGCCGGAAATTTGATTACTCGCGCCGATCCGTCCTGGCGTCCCTTTGCGGCAAGTTCGTTCAGGGCGCGCGGCAGTTCAGCTTGCAAACGGGCCATGAGTTGCGCCGTGTCATCACGGTAGTAGACGGCTTGAAAGGAAACGGGATCTTCCAGGGAGGTGCGCAACTGGGGACGAAAATTCTGCCAAGCAATGTCGATCCAGCATTTGCGCACTCCGTCTAGGAACACGAATTCCTCCGCATCCAGGATTGCCAGATACTGCATGGAACGGATCGGCACGAACAGGCAATCGGAGTTGCTGCGGGAAAAAAGAGTCTGCGCCAGATTGTAGGTGGCAGCCGGCAGGAACCGGGATTCGCGCGATATTTCGGGGTCGCGATAACAGGTGATCTCCATGCACACTCCTGATCAAGTTTTGGCTGGAATAATTATCCATGCTTTACGCTTAACTGTGAAAGTGAAATATTTTAACAATCCCGGAAGAAGAAATACGCAGTAAATGTCGCGATGCATGTTAAGGGTATCGCGAAAACAGACCATCTGAAAAGGAAGTGCCATGCCTATCGTTCACCTGGCCGACATGATCAACCATGCCAACCGGCACAACTATGCGGTTGGCGCTTTTGGCGTATCCGGCCTGCAATTTGTCGAAGGCATCATCCAGGCCGCGGAAAATTGCCGCGCACCGGTGGTATTGAACCTGATCGAATCGAATTTTGAAAATCAGGAATTCGAACTGTTGATGCCTGCGGTTACTGCTGCTGCACAGCGCACTGCAGTGCCTATCGCGATCAACTACGATCACGGCACCAGCTTCGCTTCTGCCGAGCGCGCAATCCGGGCTGGTTGTAATGGCGTGATGGTCGACACCTCTGCGCTTCTTTTCTCGGACAACCTGTGGCAAACCAGAGATGTCGTCGCCAAGGCTCACGCCTGCGGTGTCACGGTTGAAGGAGAGTTGGGCTACGTGCCGGGAGTCGAGGGGGAGAATGCCAAACATCATCCGGGTGAACTCACATACACTTCTGCTGCCGAGGCTGCGGGGTTCGTCGAGCGTACCGGGGTGGATTGCCTCGCGGTATCGATCGGCACGGTGCATGGCAGAATGAAAGGTGTGCCCAAACTCGATTACGCCCGGTTGGCCAAGATCAAGGAAGCTGTTTCCGTCCCGCTCGTGATACACGGCGGCACGGGACTGTCCGATGACCAGTTCCGGAAGCTGATCGCCAACGGTGTGGCCAAGATCAATTACTACACCGCCCTTGCCGACATTGCCAACCGTCGCATCAAGGAGAATGTTGCTGCTGATCGGAAGGGCGGACATAACGCGCTGCTGTCCGGTGTCAGCGATGCGGTTCGCGTAGAAGTCGAGCGCTGCATACATCTCTGGGGGTGCAGCGGAAGGGCTGCGGAAGTGCTCGCACAATGCCGCCCGTGGCATGATGCGGAACATGTCATGTTCTACAATGTGCCGGAGACGCTATCCGAGAACGAGATCGCCACGCTCCTTCGCGAAGGAAAGAAAGCACTGGAAGCTATCCCCGGCGTGCGCAGCATCCGCGCCAGCCGAACCATCCGGTCAGACGCAGAATATAGCTACTGCTTGTCAGTAAGCCTTGCCAGCAAAACCGCCGTAGAGGCTTTTCAGAATCATCCGGCTTACCTACGTTTTGCCAACACTAATTTCTGGCCAATGATCAGCGACCACATTACGCTTGATCTTGAGGAAAGTTAACGAACTCCATTCAATACCAGTTTACTTTTCTACACTGAGCAACCCGTTGTGTGAAATGCTTGCGAGCAATCTTTCAACACTGGATTCGGAATAATCAAAATAAACTATCTGTGAACCGAATATTTCATCGCACTACCGCCAACTCATCCCACTCCGTGGTGTAGCGTTGCGACACATTCTCGCGCCGCATCGCCCAACTTTTCCTGACTCCTTCGCCGAGCAGTTGCATCGTTCCGCTGCCCATGCGGCGGTTGATGCGATCCAGCGTTGCCATCAGTGCCGTGGATTTTTGCTGTGCCGCGACATCATCGAGCAGCGTGCGCGGCCTTGATGAAGTGGCAATGATTTCGGTGAGCATCACGCCGGCCTTTTGATACATGTAGCCGCTGCGGTAAATCTGCTGCAAACCGCTCAAGGCGGCGCGGCACAGCAGGCGCGTGTCATTGCTTGGTTCGAACAAGGGCAGCAGCATGCTTTGCTGGTATTGCGGGGAGTTTTCCTTATGCGGATTGGTGCGGATATAAACCTGGATGCCGCCCGCGAGCGAATGTTGCTGGCGCAGCTTTTCAGCAGCGCGGGTGGTGTAGGCGATGACCGCTTGTTCCAAATCTTCCAGCGCGACCACCGACACACCGAACGAGCGCGAGCAAATGATCTGCTGGCGCGGCGGCGTGACATCATCCAGCTCCAGACAGGCTACGCCATTCAGTTCCGCGACGATGCGTTCCATCACCACGCCGAACTCGGCGCGGACGCGCTTGGCCGGGCTGTATTTCAACTCCAGCACGGTGTCTATGCCCATCTGCTGCAAACGTTCGGCGCTGCGCCTGCCCACGCCCCACACCTCGCCGACTTCGATCTTTGCAAGCAGATTGTCCAGCACGCGCGCCGTCATCGCATTGAAGTCGCACACGCTGTGATATTGCTTTTGCTTCTTGGCGACATGGTTGGCGAGTTTGGCTAAAGTTTTGCTCGGCGCGATGCCGATGCACACCGGTATGCCCACGCATTGTTTGATGGTGCTGCGCATCGTTTGCGCATAGCGTGTTAAGTCGGCCATGCCGGTCAGATCGAGAAAGGATTCATCTATCGAATAGACTTCCTGATTGGGACTGTACTGCGACAACAGCCGCATCACCCGGTTGGAGATGTCGGCATACAGCGTGTAATTGGAGGACAGCGCGATGATGCCGTGGCGTTTGGCGAGGTCTTTTAATTGGAACCATGGCACGGCCATGTTGATGCCGAGATTTTTGACTTCCTGCGAGCGCGACACCACGCAGCCGTCGTTGTTGCTCAATACGACTACAGGCTTGCCTTCCAGCTTCGGCTGGAACAGGCGCTCACAGGAGACGTAGAAGTTGTTGCAGTCGATTAGCGCGATGGCACGCACGATTTAGACCTTATGGATGTTCAGTTGTAGGGTGGATAAGCACAGCGCATCCACCGCGGTGGATCCGCCAGAGCGAGTTGGTGGATGCGCTGCGCTTATCCACCCTACAGTGCTACAAGTTTTTTCTGTGATCAAACCTTGTGAACGTTCCAGTTCACCACACCCCAGATCGAAAAATCCTGTTCCGGTTTAATGTGCAGGTCGGGATAGTTCGGGTGTGCTGCGCGCAATACTTGTCCGTCCGGTGTATGCAGCAATTGCTTTACGGTGAACTCGCCATCCAGCACTGCGATCACCACGCAGCCGTGCGTGACAGGCAGGGAGCGATCTACCACCAGCAGATCGCCGTCGAAGATGCCGAGTCCGCGCATCGAGTCGCCGGATACGCGCATGAAGAATGTGCTTTCGCGATGCTGGATCAGATGCTCGTCGAGGCTGAGGTGCTGCTCTACATAGTCATCGGCAGGGGAGGGAAAGCCAGCTGGTACGGCGCTGCGCAACAAGGCGCGCTGCCGGGAAAATAATTCCTTGTTGGGATGGGTCAGCGACAGCAGGCCGCGTGCGGCACGTTGTGTCTGTTGTCCTGCGCAGAATTGAATGGCAGTTTGCATCGCGATCACTTTTTGTATTTGCGGATCAAACCGATCAATACCCCGAATATTTCCAACGTGCCCTGCGGACGGATGATCGGGTAGGCCGGGTTGGCGGGACGCAGAATGTACTTGCCTTTTTCTTTGTCCAGGGTCTTCAGTGTGAACTCGTTGTCCACGATGGCGACGACGATGTCGCCGACATTGGCGAGATTGCGTTTTTCCACGACGGCGACATCGCCATCATGGATACCCGCTTCGATCATCGAATCACCCCTGACTGGAATCAGCGTGGTTTCGGACGGCGTATCGATCAGCATCTCGTCGATGATGAAATGTTCGCCCTGCGTCTCGGTCACCGAGACCGGCATCCCTGCCTGAACAGAAGATTCGGCCAAGGGACGGGCGAAGAATTGCCGGGTCGGAATCCAGGCGCCATCCGGCGTGCGCTCGATGAACCCGGCTGCACTCAAGCGAGTCAGGACGGCTTTGACCCAGGATTTGGAAGCTATGCCGAACACTTCGCACAGTTTGGCGTAAGAGGGAATGTTTTTCCAGTCGGCGTAATAGTCCTGGAGCTTGGCGAGATACTCGGCGTCTTTTGGATTGAAGTCGGTGTTGGAATCAGTCATGGTATGGTTGAAACAGAACGAACGTGCTGCACTATAGAGAACGTTCGTTCTTGTGTCAAGCATGAAAAAACTACTGCGCTCGACATAACTGCGTTGCTCAAGGACTCAAAATGCGGGGTCGCGTAGCGATAAACTAATACGTAAACTCCGCTTTTTCGTCCTTTCGCGCCTTGTTCTGCCATCGCTCGCGACGTTTTTCAGCACGCTGTTGCTTAGTATTCCGAATATTTTTTAGAGCTCCCGCGCACCTGTTCCGCCGGATACTTCACCGCATTCTTTTCCAACTTGCGCAGCGCCGCCTTTGGCAAATCCACATCCAGCTTGTCCGAGAGGCGCACCAGATACAGCAGGATGTCGGCCAGTTCTTCGGCAACGACCGCTTTCTTTGCGGCATCGAGATTGCCCGATTGCGCCTCGGTGAGCCACTGAAAATGCTCCATCAGTTCGGCGACTTCCACCATTAGCGCCATGCTCAGATTCTTCGGCGAGTGAAACTGATTCCAGTCGCGTGCCTCGGCGAACGCGCGTAACTTGTCGCGCAACATCAGTAAGTCGGATGGATTTGGCATGGTGTTGCTCCGGTGAAATTCTGGAATGGTCTGTGGCTATTGTAATACGCGGCGTGGAGTGGGTCATGCATCTAGGTGTCTAATTTTCTCGTGCAGAAAAGATTCACGGTATAAAATGCACGACTGACTTTACATGTCAGCTTTAGGCACATCAACTTTAAGGAAACAATATGTCAGAAGGATTTCATGTCCACGGTGCCCACGATCACGCAGTGGAACATCAGGCTCAGGGTGGAGACAGTCTTGCCGGGTATGTTGCGATTTTCACCGCGATCCTGGCTTCGGTCGGCGCGGTCGTCAGTTATCAAGGGGGCGATACTCAGAATCGAGCCATGCTATTCAAGAATGAGGCGGTGCTGAAGAAAACCCAGGCTTCCGATCAATGGAATTTTTATGAAGCCAAAAGCAACAAGGGGCATTTGATGGAGCTTGCGCTCGAATTGGCGCCTGCCAAGAAGCAGGATTATTACAAGAGCCAGATCGAAAGGTACGACAAGGAAAAGAAGGAGATCAAGGTAAAAGCCGATGCGCTGGAAGCTGAATCGGAAAAGGCCAATGAGCAAAGCGAGCATGCGATGCATCCGCATCACAAATTGGCGCAGGCCATGACGCTGATACAGATCGCTATCTCTCTGGCTTCCATCACAGTCTTGACGCGCAAGAAATGGTTGTTCGCCGTGGCGGGTGTGGCAGCTGCGGGTGGCATTGTGATGTGGGGATTAGCCCTTTACGCCTAGGCCGGATGTTGCCATGAAAGAGATTTTCTATGACTGGGGTGAGGCCAACATCTGGCTGTTTCACGCCATCAATGATATTCGGTTTGCATGGCTGGATAATGTCATGCAGCTTGGGACGTGGCTGGGAGACCATAGCCTGTTCCCGTTCTATCTTGGCTTGTTGACATTGTTTGCGCTGGTCGTTGTGAATAGGTCAGAGCAGGATGCCACGCATTATCGGGCTCAGGTGACCCGCTGGATGATGGTGATCGCAGTGTTCAGTTGTGCTTACCTGTTGGATGGATTGTTGCTGGGCGTGCTAAAGCCGCTGCTTGATTTTCCTCGTCCGCCGCTGGCCTTGTCGCCGGATATCGTGCATGTTGTCGGCATACCGGAATTTCATCACAGCCTGCCGAGCGGGCATTCGTCGTTTGCGATGCTGGTTACGGCCAGCTTATGGCCTGTTCTGAACCGCAGGTGGCGCGTGGCAGGTGTGTTGTTTGTGCTGTGGGTCGGGATTTCCAGAGTGAGCCTGGGCGCGCATTTTCCGGCGGATGTGCTGGCGGGATTTTTGTCGAGCCTGGCTGTGGTTCTGCTGGTATATGCGGCCGTACAGAAGCTGATGCGGTTGCTTGCTAGCCGCGCAATCCGCTTTAATGGCGATAACTAAATTAATTGATTCGGAAAAAATATGAAGCGAATTCTGGCAACCGTATTGTTGTCCACTTCTATTCTTGTGTCGGCCTGCGCTGAGCCGCTTTATGTAGGGGAATAAGCAGAAAACAGAGCATTCCGCTATCCAACTGCAACCATCATAAGAACGACAAGCTACGCCAGTATTCTTGAAATATCTGACTGCACTTAAGGTCGCCTCGGATGAGAACGTTTGCTTGGGATACACCCATGTTTCGAATTTCAACTTCGATGGAAGAAATGTCGCTTTTGGATAAACCATTGGCCGTTGCGAAGATATGCCGTACAGCAGACTGATTAGCGGGAGTCGAGAACAATAAATCTATGTTCAATTTATGGAATGCAAAACCAAGGAAGAGAATCCTTGAGGATGTCATCGTGAGTGAACGAATGGAAAGCACATCACTTGATTGTTCGTCAGTTCCTTCAGTAAAAGTCTTAATCTGCTTGGCAAGGTTTACGAGTTGATGCGGATTTGGTGTGGCACCATACTCAATCGAGTTTGGCTGACCTAGCCATGGAAGCGAACCAACGGTACCATAGGGGTGATATATCTCAATGCATTTGACCAAGCTGGCCGCATCTCCGGGACTCATGTTGTAGACGTTCTGGAGTGAGTAATATAGGTAATGTTCAATGCATCGATCATAGTTGAAGATGATAAAAGCAACTGATTTGAATCGTCCTTCAAGTGCTTCCTGGCTGCAATTCTCAGTGAGTAATTTCCAGAAGTTGGTGACCCACGTATGCTCAATATCCGAAAACCTCATCTTGTTATAAATATTGGATGGATCTATAAACAAATGGCTTCGGGATTCTGCCTCAAGTATCTTGCGGACAATTGCAAGCTTTCCGCATAGCTCAATCTGTTTGTCATCACTATGCTGATCTAAGAAGTTGTCAATAGAGATGACTTGTGGCATTGCGTCACGTATGCGATGACCTGCTTGAACATATAGATCAGTAAGATTGGGTTGTGTGCTTTTGGAAGCTTCAACTTGAAAAGCATTAAAAATGACATAATCACCTTTAATCACCTCACGGCCTTGCTTGAACTGAAAATCTAGAGCTGTAGCAATTGACGGCTTCAGAGCAGAACCGATAGGCAGTCCTACTTCTTCACTGGCGCCTGCGCCAACAATGAAGAGAGTTTTGGGGGGCGGTAGCGGCCATGGATTATATTGTTAAGTCGCTAAGCAACGTCTGCCGGTAAGAACAGCGGTAAGAACTATGCGATATATTCATGCCGTAAGCCCCATGAATTCTAAATAGACTGGCGGAGAAGGCGGGATTCGAACCCGCGGTGGGGTATTACCCCACACACGCTTTCCAGGCGTGCGACTTAAACCACTCATCCACCTCTCCGAAGGGCGCGCAGAATATCCCATAACGCCTTTTGCCGCAATCAAAAATGGTTCTTCCATTCGCGTAGGGCAGTGAATACGGCGAGTTCACTCGTGTCGGTGAGGCCGCGCTGTTGCAGGGTACGGATGATTTCCGGCTGGGTGCAGCGCAGGAACGGGTTGGTGGCTTTTTCCAGCGCGATGGTCGAGGGCAGCGTGATCTGGTTCGCTGCGCGCAGTTGCTGGGCGATGGCAGCGCGTTGTTTTACCGCAGGGTTGTCCGGTTCGCAGGCCAGCGCGAAGCGCAGGTTGGCGGCGGTGTATTCGTGCGCGCAATACACGCGGGTGTTATCGGGCAGGCTGGCCAGGCGTTGCAGCGAGTGGTGCAGTTGCGCGGGTGTCCCCTCGAAGTTTCTGCCGCAGCCCGCGCCGAACAGCACATCGCCGCAAAACAGTATTTCCGGCGCGATAAAGGCGATGTGGTCATCCAGGTGGCCGGGGATTTCGATGATGTCGAATGTAATGGCCAAATGAATATTTGCCGCGTCCAGCTTGAGTTGATCGCCTTCGCGCAAGTCATCGGTAATGTGCGGATTGTTCGGATGTCGCCGCCCATACACCGGTACGTTGTATACTTCGCGCAATTTTTCGATGCCGCCGATGTGGTCGTTGTGGCGGTGGGTGCACAGGATGGCCTCCAGTCTCAGGCTGTGGGAATTCAGGAAGGCCTTCACTGGCGCAGACTCGCCGGGGTCGACTACGGCGGCATGTTGGTCGTCGTGGATGGCCCAGATGTAGTTGTCTTGCAGGGCGGGGATGGCAGTGATTTTAAGCATTGAGCGAGTGAGATGGAAGCGATGTCGAATTGTAAGTCAACTGCACAGAATTTGAGCGAATGGTTTACCACTCCGCAGGGTAGCTATGTGCTGGCGCGCGAGCAGAAATATTTCGACCATACGGTGAGCGATATATTCGGCTACAACGCGTTGCAATTGGGTTTGAAGGGACAAGATTTTTTGCGCAGCAACCGGATGCCGTTGCGCTTTAGCGCCGGGAACCAGCCGGGAAATGAAGTTCGCCTGATTTGCACGGAGTTGCCGTTCGATTGCGACAGCATGGATCTGGTGGTGTTGCCGCATGTGCTCGAATTCTCCGAGAACCCGCATCAGGTGTTGCGCGAGGTGGAGCGGGTGCTGCGACCGGAAGGGAGCCTGATCATCAGCGGTTTTAATCCGCGCAGTCTCTGGGGTTTAAAAAAATCGGTGGGGAGCCTGAAAAAATCGTTAGGGGGGTTGCGCCGTTTACAGGGCAGCAAGCAGGATTATCCATGGAACGGCAATTTCATTGCGTTGCCGCGCCTCAAGGACTGGCTGGCATTGCTGAGCTTTGAAGTGGCAGGAGGCCGCTTTGCCGCGTATGCGCCGCCGTTCCAGCAGACCAATTGGCTGGAGCGTTTCTCTTTTATGGAAGCGGCGGGCGACCGCTGGTGGGCGGTGAGCGGCGGGGTGTATTTTGTGCATGCGATCAAACGCGTGCATGGGATGCGGCTGATCAAGCCGCAGTGGAACGAAGGACTGGTAAGCAAGCTACTGCCGGCGAGACCGAAGATGAATCACAGGATAACGCAGCGTAACGGAACCGATCCACAATGATCAAGGACGCAAAAGACGTAGTGGAAATCTTTACCGATGGCGCATGCAAGGGCAATCCCGGCGTCGGTGGCTGGGGCGCGTTGTTGCGCACCAAGGGCAAAGAGCGCGAGCTGTTCGGCGGCGAGGCACACACCACCAACAACCGCATGGAGCTGATGGGTGCTATTGCCGCACTGGAGGCATTGAAGCGCCATTGCCATGTGCGGCTGCACACCGACTCGAAATATGTGCAGCAGGGCATCAGTACTTGGATACATGGCTGGAAACAGCGCGGCTGGAAAACTGCCGACAAGAAGCCGGTAAAGAACGAAGACTTGTGGCGCAGGCTGGACGCGCTGGCGGTGCAACACCAAATCGAGTGGGTGTGGGTCAAGGGACATGCGGGTCACGACGGCAACGAGCGCGCCGATGAGTTGGCGAATCGCGGTGTGGAAATGATGCAGGAGAGTGCGGAAGGGTCGCTGCGTAGCAGCGGGGAACCCGCCGGCCTCCCTCTTGCGGGGGATAGAGATGCGTAAGATAGTGGTGGATACCGAAACGACAGGACTCGATCCCAAGCAGGGGCATCGCATTATCGAGTTGGCGGCGATCGAGCTGGACGGGCGCAAGGTGTCGCTGCGCCGTTTTCATCGCTATCTCAATCCCGAGCGAGAGATCGAGGCGGGCGCGGTGGCGGTGCATGGCTTGACCTATGAGCGTTTGCAGAACGAAGCGAAGTTCGCCGACATTGCCAGTAGCTTTCTGGAATTCATTGAGGGTGCCGAACTCATTATCCACAACGCGCCGTTCGATATGGGATTTCTCAACAACGAACTGAATTTGTTGGGGCTGCCGCCCTTGCAGAACACCGTGCTAGATACGCTCAAGGTCGCGCGTGAAATGCACCCGGGCAAGAAGAACAGCCTGGACGCATTGTGCAGTCGCTATGACATAGACAATGCGCATCGCAGCCTGCACGGCGCGCTGCTGGATACCGAGCTGCTTGCCGAAGTGTATTTCGCGATGACGCGCGGGCAGGAAAGTTTGCTCGGTGACGATACACCAGCGACGCGCAAACCGGCAGTGTTGAGCACCGATGCGTCGCGCCCCAAGCTGCGTGTATTACTGCCCAGCGAGGAAGAGCTGGCTGCGCATACACAACAGCTCGCCGACATTGACAAGGCGAGCAAGGGCGCGTGCTTGTGGAATAAGCTGGCATAGCCTGTGTGACCATACTTGGCCATATACGCCCCGATAAACAATATATCCTTTAATTAAGGTAATTAGGCCGTTTCGTAACCAGTGTATCCTTGGAGACACTTATGGTTACTGGCGTTCATACAGTATTTAGTTGTGCGACCAACTTTTTGAACGGTCGCAAGTGTATTTTTTGCGGTTCTTTTAAGACTGTGAAGACCACAAGAGGTTATGTGAAATGCATGCTTTGTGGCAAGCAAAAAAGCCTGAACAAGCTGCGTCGTGAGATTGCTATATTGCAAGGTTTTTACCAACAGCAACCGGCTTATCGATTGGCCAGTGATTTGAACCTGGATGCCAAGACGGTGACTCGGGTCTATCAGCGTTTGCGCATTGCACTGTTTCATACCACCGAATTGGAAGGAGCCAAGCTGTCTGGTGAGATCGAGTTGGATGAGTCCTACTTCGGCGGAGTGCGCAAAGGAAAACGTGGTCGTGGGGCGACGGGAAAAAGTATCGTATTCGGCCTGCTTGAGCGGGATGGAAGGGTTTACACCAAAGTCGTGGAGTCTGTCTCGGCAGAGACTCTGATGACTCATATTCAGGCGCACACCCGCAAGGGATCGGTCTATTACACCGATGCGTTTCGTGGATATCAGTCGTTGCAACGATATGGCAAACATTTGGTGGTGAATCACTCCAAAGACTTTGTTAATAAAAAAACCAAAAACCATATCAATGGCATTGAAGGATTTTGGAGTTATGCTAAACACATTCTGTACAACTATCGGGGCGTATCGAGGTATCATTTTCCGATGTATCTGAAAGAAATCGAATACCGTTACAATCATCGTCAGGAAAATATCTTTAAACTCTTCCTGAAGATCTATTTTGGTTACGTTTCGCCCTAATTACCTTAATTAATTGCTCGTTACGAGCGGTATCAAAAAAACATGAAAACAGATGTGATTATTATCGGCTCGGGCGCGGCGGGCATGATGTGTGCACTGCAAGCCGGGCAGCGCGGGCGTTCCGTGGTGTTGCTCGATCACGCCAAGAAGCTTGCGGAGAAGATCCGCATCTCCGGTGGCGGACACTGCAACTTCACCAACATCAACACCAAGCCGGAGAATTTCATTTCCGACAACCCGAATTTTTGCCGTTCGGCGCTGGCGCGCTATACGCCACAGGATTTCATCGAGCTGCTGCAAAAGCACAAGATCGGTTACCACGAAAAGACGCTCGCACAATTGTTTTGCGATGACGAATCGGACGTCATCATCGCAATGCTGCGCGGCGAATGCGAAGCGGCGGGTGTGAAGCGCTTCATGAGTTGCGAGGTCAGTGAAATCAACTATTCACCTTCCACGGAAAGTGAGCAGAAAAAAAATGAAGTGCACAAGTTTCATGTCAGCACCTCGCGCGGCGAATTCAACTCAGCTTCTCTGGTGATCGCCACCGGCGGCCTGTCCATTCCCAAGACCGGCGCGACGCCGTATGGTTACCACGTCGCCGAGCAATTCGGTATACCGATCACCAAGCTTAAGCCCGGCTTGGTGCCGCTGACCTTTGCCCCAAATGACTGGAAACCTTATGCCGATCTGACCGGTGTTTCGCTCGACACGATCGTGAGTTTCGGCAAGCAATCATTCCGTGAAAATATGCTGGTCACCCATCGCGGCCTGAGCGGCCCGGCGATTCTGCAAATCTCATCCTATTGGCAGCATGGCGAACCGCTGCATATCAACCTGCTGCCGGATTGCGATATGTTGGCTCTGTTGACCGAACAGAAGACCAGCAAAAAATTGCTGAGCAATTACCTGATCCAGAGGTTCCCCAAGAGCTTTTCCGAAGTGTGGTGTGCCGAGCTCACCGCGCACAAGAAGATCGAGAACAAGCCGCTCAACCAGTACAACGACAAGGAGCGCAAACTGATCGCCGCAACCCTGCACGACTGGCAGGTCACCCCATCCGGCACAATCGGTTACAGCAAGGCCGAAGTGACCTGCGGCGGGATCGACACGCGTGCGCTGTCGTCCAAGACGATGGAGTGCATCGAGGTGCCCGGTCTGTATTTCATCGGCGAAGTAGTGGATGTCACCGGACAGCTCGGCGGCTATAACTTCCAGTGGGCGTGGGCGTCGGGCTTCGCTGCAGGACAAGCAGTTTAGTGCTATAGTTTTTATCCGATCTTAGACTTTGAAATAGGAGGAACCCATGATGCGTACCCTATGGATAGTTTTACTGGCCGCACTGCTGAGCGGCTGCGGCTACAACACATTGCAAACCACCGATGAACAGATTAAGGCCAGCTGGGCGGAAGTGCTCAACCAGTATCAACGGCGTTCCGATTTGATTCCCAATCTGGTCAACACCGTGAAAGGCTATGCTGCACAGGAGCAGGCCGTGTTGCTGGGCGTCACCGAGGCGCGCGCCAAGGTCGGCAGCATCCAGGCCACGCCCGAGCTGATCAACGACGCGCAGGCGTTCGCCAAATTTCAGGCAGCACAAGGCGAGCTGACTTCGGCATTGAGCCGCTTGCTGGTGGTATCGGAAAATTATCCGCAGTTGAAATCCGACCAGAATTTCCGCGACCTGCAGGCGCAACTGGAAGGTACAGAAAATCGCATCACCGTGGCGCGCAACCGCTACATCCAGGCGGTGAAGGAATACAACGTCACGGTGCGTGAATTCCCGACCAACCTGACCGCGATGCTGTTCGGCTACAAGGTGAAACCGTCGTTCACGGTGGAAAACGAGAAAGAAATCTCTCGCCCGCCTACGGTGGATTTCGCTACGCCCAGAATTATTCCTAACGTCGCTGCACCGGCGAAATAAATGAAAAGTTTTGCGCAGGTAATTATACTTGCGCTGCTGATCGGAGCGGCGCACGCTGAAGTTGCGCTGCCGCCGCTCACCCATCGCGTCACCGATCTGACCGCGACGCTGGATGCTGGACAAATCCAGACACTCGAATCCCGTCTCGCCGAATTTGAGAAGAACAAGGGCGCACAGCTCGCGGTGCTGATCGTGCCGACCACACAACCGGAGGCTATCGAACAGTTCGGCATCCGCGTCGTCGAGGCGTGGAAGCTGGGTCGCAAGGGCGTGGACGACGGCGCGCTGCTGCTTGTCGCGAAGGACGATCGCGCGCTGCGCATCGAGGTAGGTTACGGTCTGGAAGGCGTGCTGAACGATGCTACCGCGAACCGCATCATCGATGAGATTATCGTGCCGCGTTTCAAGCGCGGCGATTTTTATCCGGGCATCGAATCGGGTCTGGCGGCGATGATGCAGGTGGTCAACGGCGAACCCTTGCCGCCGCCGCGTCGTGCTGCTGCAAGCGGAAAATTTGATATCGAGTCGCTGCTGTTCGTCGCCTTCGGATTGGTGGTCGTCGTGGGCGGCATATTGCGCGCGATGCTCGGGCGCTTCCCCGCCGCCGTGCTGATGGGCGGAGCGCTGGGGCTGCTGGCCTGGTTGATGGTCACTCAACTGATTATCGCTGTGCTGGCCGGAGCGGCAGCGTTCATATTCGTGCTGCTGGGCGGTGGCGGACGCGGTTTCGGCGGCTATGGCGGGTTTGGTGGCGGTGGTGGAGGAGGCTTCAGCGGCGGGGGCGGCGGGTTTGGCGGAGGCGGAGCGTCAGGACGGTGGTGAGATGAATCTAAAAAGGGTGATGCGACATTTATCGATGGGCCGTGCGGCAGTGCGGCGCGTTTTCCCGTCGCGCACAATGGATGCAATCGAGAACGCGATCCGCGCAACCGAAGCACTGCACGCCGGACAGATCCGCTTCGCGGTCGAGGCATCGCTGGAACTGGCGCCGCTGCTGGCAGGGCAGATCGCGCAGCAACGCGCTATCGAAGTGTTTGCCAAATTGCGCGTCTGGGATACCGAACACAACAACGGCGTGCTGATCTATCTGTTGCTGGCGGACCGTGATGTCGAGATCGTTGCCGATCGCGGCATCCACGTCAGGCTCGGCCAGGAAGTCTGGGAAGCGATCTGCCGCGAGATGGAAGCGGCATTCCGTGATGGCAAGTTTGAAGCGGGCGTGCTTGCCGGGATACATGCTGTGGGTGCACATCTGTCACGCCACTTCCCGGCGCGTAGCGGCAAGCCCAACGAGATGCCGGATCGCCCGGTGGTGTTGTAGTGCAACGATACGCGCAGCCATGCGCCCGACTTTTCATCCCCATCTGGTAAACGGTTCGACGGGCGATCCCGCGCTGTTCGTCGACTGCCTGTTCGAGCATCGCGCGCTGCTGTTCGATCTGGGCGACATTCAGGCACTTCCCCCCCGCAAATTGCTGCGCATCAGCGATGTGTTTGTCACCCATGCCCACATGGATCATTTCATCGGCTTCGATTGGCTGCTGCGCATATTACTCGGGCGGGAAAAAAACTTGCAGCTGTTCGGCCCGCCCGGCTTTCTCGATCAGGTGGAGCACAAGCTGCGCGCCTACACCTGGAATTTGGTGCACAACTATCTATCCGACTTCATGCTGCGTGTCACCGAGCTGGACGGAAAAGGGGCAGGGCGGCGCGCCAGCTTCCGCTGCCACAGCGCGTTCCGCCGTGAAGATGAAACAAGCCTGATCTGCCCAGACAATGTGCTGCTGCGCGAGCCGGCCATGCAGGTGCGTTGCACCTTGCTCGATCACGGCGGCATCCCCTGTCTGGCGTATGCGCTGCAGGAACAGGCGCACGTCAATGTGTGGAAGAACCGTTTGCAGGAACTCGGTCTGCCGGTGGGAGCCTGGCTGCGCGACATGAAGCAGGCGGTGCTGCGCAACGAACCGGAGCAGTGGCAGATACAGGTGGCTTGGCGCGAGGATGGTGCGCAGCGTGAACGGCTGGTGTCGCTGGCTGAGTTGCAGCCCGCGCTGCGCATCGTGCCCGGCCAGAAGATCGCCTACGTCACCGATGTCGCGTGGCATCAGGACAATGTGGCGCGCATCGTCGAACTGGCACGCGACGCCGACCTGCTGTACATCGAGGCAGTATTTATGCAACGCGATGCCGAACATGGACAGCGCAAGTTCCATCTGACCGCGCGCCAGGCCGGCGAGATCGCCTGTGCTGCGCATGCAGGCAGCGTCATTCCGATGCATTTTTCGCCGCGCTATGTCGGCGAGGACAGGGGGATGCTGCGTGCCGAAGTAGAGGCGGCATTTAGCGGCGCTTCAACGACCGCTTTCAGGTAAACTATTTCACGGATCAAGGTTCTGCTCCGCAACCTCAAGCCGACATTCGCATTGGTTTTTAAAATCACCCATCGTGGCATGATGTACCCATAATTTTCGTTCCTGATGGAAATTTATCAAGTCTTTGCGCATCCTCTGTACGGCAACGCACATACCATCTTTTAAATCCAAACTACCATCACGTTGAGTCTGCCATGCGCTGCTGAAGCATGGATAAATCGGGAGGGAGGTGAACATGTTGACGCAGCCGAATAATTATGAGATTGAAAATCTGAGCAAAGCAACCAGGCTGAATGGTAAAGCGATCAGGTTAAACGGCAGAACGATCCATGAGTGGAAAGAAGATTGCGAAAACTTCTAACATGAAAATGCGGATGAACAAAAAAAGAACGAGGAATTGATCGGCGAATATATAAAGCTTGAAAATGAAAACTTCGATTTGAAAGAAATAATCCGGCGGCAGAAAAATCCCATCCCTCAGCAAACATGATCGAAATCGCCCAAATAGTCGTTTCGGCAGAAAATGCTGCACAGCACTTCTAACGGTTATCGTACAGCGCGCGAACCAATTTTCTTGGTGTGGTCAGATAGACAATAAGCTACATGCGGTTATTCTGAAAATGATGCACCCCGACTGCTTTGATAGTAGGGCTGATCACAACAAGGTTTACATTACAAATATTCGGAGAATGAAATGTTGAATAAATATAAAAAATCTGGCGCCACGCTGTATATCGTGAAGGTCATGCAGGACATGAAAAAAATGAAGGCTGAGTTGAACGAGCACCGTTATTACCTAGAGCGGAATGTCGAACGGAGAACCGAACATCTGCTGAAGCGCACAGAATTGCTGGAATACTGCAATGCAACATTGTGCGACAAACTTGCCTTGGCTCACAAGGAACTCGCCGCACTCAAGCAACAGCCGGCACACACCTTGCCCGATTACGATGCAGAACCAAATGATCGTGCCATGAAGTTATACGTCATGAGCAATCAGACACAAAGACCAGTCGGATCGAACGTGCATGATAAATGGGATAAGCATGCTACTGCTGCCTGATGCAATCCGCTTCCCTATGTGAAAGGAAATGTCATGAGCCTAAATCTCAACCAACCTGAAGAGATCGATCATAAATTGATGACAATGCCGCACTTTAAATATCATCTTACGAACGTTTCCCGGATGAATTTTGGATGTATTGAGGTGGCAGGAGAGGTAATTCATAAGATTGATAATGTAGATGAATTTTATAAAGAGTTTGGCTACACACCCGATATTAGAAAAGCTGGAGTGTTACCAGACGAGTATGTATGGGATGAATATATAAATAACGCCACCGTAAATAATGCGGCCTGCCTACAGATGCATATTATTGAGTACCTAATAAAGCATTCAGAGTCATTTAGACGAAAATATGGCGTTCAATGCGAAAGTTGGATTGCTGATCATGCGAAGGAAACCGTAGCGAGGGGCGTAGCATGTGCTGCTTGCAGAATGGAATCGTTCTGTGAAAATTGAAAATAATTACGTGATACTTGCTTGCGCCGCTATGACCGTATTCTCGCAGGTGGTCAGTGCAACAGTCATCACCTTTGACTCATTTGATCAAGCAGGAGCTTATATTCAGTGGCTGTTGGTTGGGTTAGGCTTGCTGTGTTTTATGGAGCTTCGCAAAGAAGACAAACTCACTTAATCCAGGTTCACATTCAATCCAGAACGGGGGCTTAGGTTCCCATTATTTATTCTTGGATGTGATATGCGAAGTTCTCCTTTGGAGAAATCTGACTAGCCGCAAAGTGTCCAGGCTGTGTAAAAACGCATGATGAATTCCGCTAAATACTTCCCGTTTTTTTCGACCGCCGTGTAAACAAAATAAGCCCTCAAACGCTATATGCATATTGCATTCAACGTGGAGGAATTTGTATGCCGCGCTTTGTTCAA
>JANXXX010000065.1 GCA_025350405.1 Gallionella sp. | reverse complement strand
TGTATCGGCACTACCGGATGCGGATTTACGCGCACTGGCAGTTTTTCTGTCCCAGTTGAAATCCGACCAGGGATCATCTTCATCGTTCCAGCCGCCCAAGGGTGAATCGAGCTTTATCGATGCCATGCTTGATATGTGGGTACCTGATAGCTGGAGAGGCCAGTACAAAGACATTCGTGATAAAGCACCAAACATTGAAAAAGAATTAAAGCATGACGAAAAGCATTGAACAAAACGCATTGGAACGGAAAGAAGGGACGCATGATGCAGGAACTAAATGAACCTTGGGTGCAGGATAAAGAATACACAAAATATACTTTGTGGTTTATTTATGCGTGCATCATTTACAGCATTATCGGTTTTTCCTGGGGGGCGTTGATGGGAGGCATCCCCGCATTCAGGCATATTGTTGATAGCTACGGCGCGCATGGCCACAGGATAGTATTGGCTCACACCCATATCAATTTGCTTGGTTGGGTCGAAATGGCCATCTTCGGCGCAGTTTATTACCTTATTCCAAGATTGGTGCGCCGCCCTATCTATAGCATGCGCCTTGTTAAGGTGCATTTCTGGACGCACAATCTGGGCCTGCTGGGTGTTGTGATGTTCTTTACTGCAGCGGGGGTGGCCGGGATTTATTCTGAAGATGCCAGTGATCTGACAGCATCGCACTTTATGGCACTCTCCGGTATTTTTGGCAGTCTGGTGTTGCTGGCGAATATCATTTGGGGATATAACATCTTCCGCACTTGTAAGGGCTGGGAAAAAAATAATTAAGAAATGGTTGCCAGGTTTTTTTGCTTGCTGCCTGCCCAAAATGGGCGGCTATGATGAATAATTCGCTTCGCGCATAGGATGGGAAAAGCGGGTATGAACAATCGGTTGTTTTTGTTGGTCTGTTGCGGGATTATTCTGTTGAGCCAGACCGGTTGTGAGCAGCAATTGGCTTCAGGTTTCAAGGTGGGTACGCATGCACCAAGTTTGCCAACCAAAACACTCGCTGATGCCGGGGGTGATTTCAGCAAAGTAACCACGTATCGGCAGCCGGATGCCCGTATGTACCAGTATTCCATCGACAAGGCTTTGTTGACCGGCAAGCCAATTGTGTTGGAATTTGCGACTCCCGGACACTGCACCAATTGCGACGAGCAACTGCAAATGCTGAAGGCCATCATGGACAAATATCAGAGCCAGATGATATTTATTCACATAGACCAGTATGAAAACCCGCAGGCGTATAAGGCCTATCAGGTTATGGGTGACCCGTGGACATATATCATCGACAAAAACGGCATCGTGCATTTTGAGCGCGCGGGGCGAATGTTGTACGGCGAGCTTGACGGGGCGATCAAAAATATCTTGAAAGCATCAATCTCGTCTTGATACACAGTAGCGAACTCAAACAGCGAAGGAATTGATGGTGGAATTATGGCAGAGGTAATGCAATTTGATTTAGTGCAGGATCGCAAAGGCGTAGTATGGGATTTATTGCTCTATGTTCCAACGGTGGTTGCGCTTGGATCAATAGCGGTGAGTTACTGGTATCGCGATGAACAAAACATGGGCTATTTGCTTTTCTTCCTGACCTGTTTCTTTTTTATTGCCGGGTTCAACCGGATTTTTAAAACACGGTTGATGCTCTTGCCATCAGCGCCGATATCTCTCAAGATTAGCGAGCAAAATCTCGGCTTGCAGCAGAGAAACGGGACACAAGTTGACTTGGTGAAAAACCTCCGTTACTACTCTGATTATGCTGGCAAGTCTTTTGGCATCTCGGGGCTGGATGGCACGGGAAAGTTATTGCAATTTGTATTCCACAAAGGGCAATTTGCAACCGTGGATCAATACAATTCCGCTCAGACGCTTTTGAAGCGTTACCTCAAGTAAGTACAACACGCCGGCCGGCTCTTGTCAAAGTAGAGTCTGCTACTTTCTACCTGTGCGTCTTTGAATAACATCCCATGCCATATAAGCAATAACGCCAGCCACAATCAAGCAAGCCATGATGATAAGTTGATTCTCGCTTTCCGGACTAACCAATCCTCCGATGAACATATGCACCGCATAGCCCGTTATGAACAGCCCACTAATCGCGGCGACCAGATAAATCAATACCTCAACTATCATGTTCTCTACTCATGGTTTTTGTGCCGATGGAGCACTCTTGATTTCAACGATTACCCCTCCTTTTTGCAAGACCACAGTCTCGACTTTTCCCGCATCCATTGTGGCAAGATTGCTCGAAAGCGAACTATTCACAGGATCGTGCGGATCGAATATAAGATAATTGACGCCCCGCAACATTGCGAGCAACGCATCACTGTCCTTGGCGGATGGCGGCAATGGAAGTGCGTCACATCGACAGGCCAGCATGGTAAGTCCTGGCCACTGGCTTGCTACACGAACCGGTTTTTTGGTTGCCGAGTTTTGGCTGGGCTCCTCATTTAGAAAATTGCCGCTATCCTCCGCCAAAGTTTTGATCAGTATGTCTCGCGGTGATAATTGGCCAGTCAGTGCCATTTGATAACGCGCCTTATCAACCAGCATAAACGTGGTCGAAATAACGAAAAGCAGCAACATAGCGATGCCACGCTGCCCCCAGAATCCGGATGAATTTGCACCTGTCCGCAGCAACAAAGGCAGGCCCCAATATAAACAAATTGTCAGGACAACGATGCCCCATGTTTCATCACCAACCAATATGCCGATAATAAGCGCGATCAATAGGGTGCGCCCGAGAAAATCCGCCCATAAATTGCTGACCTGTTTCCAGAGCACTAACAGCAGGATAAGCAATATCCCTATTCCGCTAATCCAGCGAAATGCACCGGTATCGCCAACTTCTGGCGACCCCGAAAGCAAACTGGACAAGCTTTTTATCGGGTTGCTAAACCACTCTATGTTATGCCACCCCATGGTGATCAACAGCGCAAAAAGAACAACGAAAGTAATTCCGCCGAAAAAATAATTTTTATGTTTCGTATCGGAAGGGTTTTGATACCACGCCCATAGCAATGCCAGTGGATACGCCAGTCCGACGGGATGAAGGGTGACACTCACCAGGCATAAAATAATCTGGGAAAAATACATCCCGCCAAACGCATGGGGAGTTTCGCGGTAAATTTGATCCAGCCACGCACCCAGTGCAAAAATGATAAGCAGGTAGGGTGCCACGGAAATCATGTCGATTTGCTCGATGAGCAACGGCGAGATCAACAATAATCCTGACGCCAGCAGCGCACTTTCGGAATTACCACTATGCTGCCGCCACCTGTGGATCGCCCACACCGCGCATGACATCACCAGTAATGTAAAAATCTTCGCGGCGACTATATTGCCTACCCATAAATAGCCGACCGGCACGAAGAAAATCGTACGGAAATCAGGTAACCCCAAGGTTACAATCGGGCTGACGACGTCTTCTGTTACCGACCAGACCAGCAGCAGCGCGCGCGCTGCGCCTTCATCAATACCATAAGCTGTTTTGTGCAACAGCCTGTAGCTTAGTGCACCCCACAGCAAAAGTCCTAAATACGCCCAATATCTTTGAGGAATACGTGAAAGCCAATTGTTCATTTTTAATGTTTGATACCAGTTAAAAAGTAATCCGCTTTAAAGACGGGACATTGCTGTCTTTAAAATCGGCTTACTAAGATTGAATTGGATTCACGACTGAAAATAGTACAACAACAATGCAGTGACCCCTGTTTTTGGACAGCTATTCCAAGGTGGCACTTCTAAAACCATGTTCGTTAATGCCCGCCAAACAAGTGCACACAAGCAACCGAATATATACGCACCTAGCCACGATTCCCGCAGTGCCGATAATTTTATCAGGAAGTACGCCATAGCAGCAATGTTATGTATGTGACCAGCACCTGTTTACGGCGTATCCTGGCCGCATATGAGAAGTTGCGTGAAAAGAAGGATTCCGCTAAACTTGCGCCTAGCAAGAGGAGAAGTTGTGGATATGTTGTTTTTTATTTTAGCCATATAACGAAACGAAGGGGATATGCTATGCCAATCGAACTTTTAGTGCCAATCGCAATTTTCGGGTTAGGAATCGTAGTTTCTATAACCTTGGGCGGGATAGGAATTGAGCGGGTCGCCCAAAACAATAAGAAATAATCAATCAGACGCAGATTTAAGACCGTATAGTAAAGATAGAAAATGTCCGGCAATCGCCGGGCATTTTCTTTTGTAATCCGCGTAAATAATCGTGGCCAATCGTCCTGATAATTAGCTTCGTGCCGTCAGGCAAGCTGTAAATGTACCCCACCCTATGAGCACAGACATTCTGCATCGGCATCTACTAAATTTTCTGTTGCTTTCTGCTTTTTCCTTTTTCATTGGCACCATACATGGCATGTTTCAGGTCATGCCCCCTGTTCGCGCATGGCTGGATTCGATCGGTAGCCCTTACGGCGGTCCCGGTCACATGATCGATCCTTTGGCTCATGCACATATGAATCTGGTGGGTGGAGTGGTATTGCTGGCGATGGGTGTAACTTTTTATCTGCTGCCGATTTTTACGGGGAAAAGTATTTATTCCATCAAACTAGTCAAACATACTTTTTGGTGGGTCAGCATAGGCGTATATAGCTTCTACATCATACAAATGGTGTTTGGTATTTGGGAGGGATTGCTGTTGCATTCCAGTCCCCAGGACATCCCTGCTGTACATCGCTTTTATGGGCCTACCATGGCCATTTCCGGCACCACCATGGCGATTGGATTTTGCACTTACCTGGCAAATGTCATTCTGACTGTAACGGCCTCCGACAAAACAATTCCCGAATAAAATTCGTCCATACCAAATCAACCGGCAGCGAGCTTAAGCGAAAAGAGTAATACTTTTTGCACATCCCCACGCTGAAGTCGCACTTGCAATACCGCGGCATCTCCACTGCCAATATCGACAGCACGGCGGTATGCACCCATGTAGCCATCCTGGATCGTTTGCACCCATGGCATAGCGTCATTTCCACGCAGGGAAATAATCAAATCGTGGATAGGTCTGCCGTGCGGACCCGTGACAATAACCACGATCTCGGATACGCCGGCGACAGGAGGATTCGGGTGAGTTTCAATGCGAACATCCATCTCTTGCCAGTGCTGCAAGGGAATAGGTGGCGACTGATTTTCATCGCTACACGCAACAAGCCCCGCAACCAGGAGACTTAATAATACAGCCGGTAATTTTTTCACTATCAATTGAAATTCATGGGAAATAGTCGCGTTGCTTATTTTTGTTTATCGCTTTTATTTTTGCTTTCATTTTCATCGTCGGAATCCAGTCTCCCCGCCGCAGAAGATCCATACAAGTACACCATGTAATATACAAATGCGGCGGCGACGGCAATATATACCAGCGACCCCAGGAAGCCCGGGTCTTTCACCCAATCCTTCCAATCTACCGTAACACCGGGGCGCAGCCCCCAGAATGGAAAGCTGAGCCCCACCCCGACCAGCAATACGATCACCACCACCGCCATGAACCAATAGGGAACATTGCGCTGCGAGGCCGGGATTTTCTCTACCAATTCCCAATCTTCCATGCCGCGCTTTTCCAGGCGCTCTTCGTCCGAGTCGTAGCCAAAATTATCTTTGTTCTGCTCACCCCAATGCGGCTTTACCTCTGCCAATTCCGGCTGTTTATCTTTCTGCTCTGACATGATCATCTCCTTATTCGACAAAATGCTGGACATTAAAACGTCCGGTCCAGCCGTCATTGGAACGAACCACCACCACAAACGGATGAAGGCCGCGCTGTAACTTGGGCGACATCGAAATGAATGCCGATGTGCGTCCGACCGAAGACAGTTGTATTTTCTGTGTGCTCAGATTGAAATCATCCTGCGGCAATCCTTCAACCGTCATGCTCAATTCGGTCGGGCGATAGCGCTTGCTGGAAATCTCGATACGATACTCGCGCGTCGACAGATTGTTTGTCGATTGCAAATAACCCACCGACAGATGATAAGGCTGGTACGACCACATTCCCCACGCGAACATGACGATGCCCAAAGCGGCAAACGGCGCAGTCCAATGGAAGCGCGACAACAACGAAATGGTGTTGTCGCGAATCTTGCGTGACTTGCCTTCAACACGCTGTCCGAATTCAAAACTCAGCAAACCCACGCCGCCCTTTTTCGCCTGCAAGCTGTTGCACGCATCGATGCAGTCCCCGCAGTTGATGCAGCTGTCATACATTTCCGTCTTGCGCGGATCCAGATCGATAAAGCAGGTCGTCACGCAATAATTGCACTTGGCACATTCATCCGACCGGCTGGCATCATAACGTACATGCAGCGTCTCCTTGGTCTTGAACGTATGTTGCCAAACCTTGTAAACGCAGGCAAAGCGACACCAGAAGTGGCGCAGCATGGCGATATCCAGCAGGATCATCATCACCCACACCGTGTATATCCAGTATAAGGAACCAGCCAACCTCGCATCGGTACGCCCGATGATGAACGACAACACCACATCCGGCGGATAAAAATATAGCAAGGGAATCAGCGCAAAAAACATCGCCGCGCCCAGAAACGAAATGCCCAGCAAAAACCAGTTCAGCGCCTTGTTCTTGGCTGCGGACACTATCGTCGCTTCACCGTTCAAGCTGACTTCGGCGCGTTTACCCAGGAACTTGCGGGTCATGTGGTTCGCCCACTCCGCGACGGTATTTTGCGGGCACGCCCACCCGCAGAACACCGTGCCCGCAACCGAGTACAGCGCGATCATCGCGCACGCCAACGTGATCCACAAACCGGATATCAGAAAGAAATCGGCCAGCCAGATTTGCCAGCCCAGCACCACCAACGCGCCATTCTCCGGGTCGACGCGAAACAAACCGGATACCGGAATGATCACCAGCAATGCCAGGAACGTGATCTGCACGGCGCGCCGCTTCCAGCGATATTTGGCTGCGCCATTTTTCGCTGCGGAGCCGATTACCTTGATCGGGATGTCGGCAAGTGATTTATTGATTCCAGAGGACATGATTTATATTAGCTCAAACTTGATCGGGCACAAACAGTCAGTATATTCATATTCACTTTTGCGGCCTTATCTTTGTGCAGCTTTAAATTGAGATGCTCGAAAGCAGACGGTCGTGTTTGGCAACTTTCGACACCTTCCAGAACTTCATAGTATCAAACTCGACGCCGGAAACCGGATGTTCACTAAGTTCTATCATCACGCATTACTCTTCATCAAAATAATCTGCATCTATTTTTTTAACTTCATATTTTCCGGCAACCGTTACGCCAACATTATGCTGTGCCATGAGTGATGCTAGCTTTTCACCATTGATAAGAATTATTTTTGATTCAATTAGTGACGCATACTCCATGGCTTCCTTTGTAAATCCTGACGTTGTAATAAACACTCCTTTTTTTGCTCTTTGGCCTTGAAGAGCACCAGCAAATTTTTGAATTTCAGGACGACCAACAACTCCCTCCCAGCGCTTGGCCTGAATATAAATTACATCCAAACCAAGTTGATCCTCGTTAATTATTCCGTCAATGCCCCCATCACCGCTCTTACCAAGTGCACGTCCGGCATCTTGTCTACTGCCGCCATATCCCATTTTTACGAGAAGGTCCACCACAAGTCTTTCAAAGAATGCAGGTGATGAATCTTTTACGGAAGTGAGAATTTCATCTTCTAGATTCTTGCGTAACAATTTATACGCCGACGCCAATGTGTCTTCTGGAGTTTCATTTTCAGGTATGGGCGCCGTGCCAGTTTCCTCAGGTGACTTCGATTGATCTCTCTTTCTGTTTCTAAACTCCTGAAATTCAGCGTATCGCTCTAATAAAGCTGAATCTATTTTCTCTGGCTTTTCAGCAAGCAGCTTCAGGCCTTGCTCAGTAATTTTGAAATAACCTCGTTTGGTGGATTCCAAAAGCCCCGCTTGTTTTAGGTATGAGCGAGCCCAGCCTACGCGATTATTGAACACAGCTTGAGTTCCACTCGGCAGCAGCTCGCCCTTTTCTTCATCTGTCAGTGAAAACTTCTCTGCTATATATTGAACAGAATCACTAAACTTATGCTCTTGTTCGTCCGATGCCAACTGGAGAACAGGGAGCATTATTGTTTGATAGCTAGGAATAGGCATATTAATTACAGGTTGTTTATAGGTGAAACAATAGGGGACCACGTTATCCCCAAATGTCCGCAGCACTCAGAGTGCTATAGCTTTTGCCGTTACTCAGCACTCAGCAATAACACAGCCTATCTGCCTTACGCTAATGCGGATAGTGCCGCTTCCGGTGCTTTATCGAGTACTTTCAACAGCGCCTTGGCTGCCCCTGTCGGGCGGCGTTTGCCTTGTTCCCAGTTGCGTATCGTTTCAAGTGAAACATCAATGCGATGTGAAAATTCAAGTTGACTCAGTCCCAAACGACGGCGCACGCGGCGTGCAAATTTTGCGGCGTCCTGCATGGCTTCACTATCGTCCTTGGCCTTTTGCAAGGCGATATCCCGTTCGCTCGTGGCATCCAGACGTTTCTTGTTCGCGCGTCCTCGCGGCAACCCGGAAAGAGTTGCGGGGTCAATTTTTACGCTTACTGTTTTCATAATCACTTACCTCACGTTGATTAGCTTTACGCGCTGAAATTATCCGAAGCACTGTTCCACGAATGGTGTACACAACAAAGAACACTCGCCCATCAATGGCTCCCAGCAATTGATAACGATCTTCTCCATAATCCCAGCGCGAGTCCTTGTGTATCAATCGTTCAGCATCCATAAATGCATGCACCACATAAGCGAAGTCAAATCCTCGCTCTGTAAAGCAAGCATCACTTTTGTCTTGATCCCACTCGAACTCCATAAGCGTAGAGTAGGCCAATGGCCTATCCCAGTCAAGCTGGTTATTTGGTGCTGGTCGATTACGCTATTACGTATTAGGGAAGCGCTGAATAAGTCCCAGCCATGGTTCGATGCATTTCCCGTTCGTCCTGAGTGCCGCGCGTAGCGCGGTGTATCGAAGGTGCGAACGGGAAACACTCACCACGAACGGACTTATTCAGCGCTTCCTTAGAAATATCTGCCGAGGCTCAGGTTGGCACATAGCGGAGATCCGCTTGCTTGCGGCGACGCTTCATGCAAAATTTATTTCTACAGTTTCTTCCCATCATTCACTTCAACATCCAACGGCGATACCGCACGCAAGCGTAATCGATACCGCTCTGCCTCCTGCTTGTTGCCCGCAGACTGCTCCAGATGCCAGAGGATGCGCAAGGCGCCGACATATTCCGGGGCAACCTTCAGGATGCGCTGCAAGGCTTCGCGCTCGCTCAGGCCGTGCTGGCTGGCCTGCGCCAGTGATTGCAGCATGTTATCAGCTAGCGCATTGGCAATCCAGCGATCCTGCGCGTTCGCCTCATGGGCCAGCCAGGTCAACTGACCTGCCTTTTCTGCATCGCCCTGTATGGATGCGATCCATCCCCGCGTCATCAATTCTGTCGCCACGTAGGCGCGCCCGAATTGTTTCTTGTCTTCAGTCTTGATGCCCAGAATCTTCATCGCCGCTTCAGCGTCGGGATGCCGTTGCAACAGCCAGGTCAACAGGCCAACCAAATCCATGCTGCCGTCATAGCGCGCACGCGGGAGATTGAACTCGACATAGGGCACCCACTCATCCTGTACCGGCCCGGCACTCTGCGGGATCGGCCCCCAGTAGCGCCCCAGCCATGTCCACGCACCTTCGTCTCCGGTTGATCGCAGTTGATCTTGAGTTGTCATGCGCTGCAAATTCGCCAGCGTTGCGATTGCCCCCGAAAAATTTTGCCTGGGGCCGACCAAGGCCAGATGCATACCATCCATGAACATCTGCGCATCCGGGAACACGCGGCGGAAACTGCGCAGCACCACATTGAGCGATTGAATATCGAACTGGTTGAGCGCCAGCCACTGCACGAACACGCCATCGGCAGTCAAATGATTCCGTGCGCGCTGGAATTGTTGCACCGACAGCAGCGAACCCATGCCCGCCAGATCTGGATGGAACAGGTCACCGACGATGACATCGTAATTTTGTTGCGTGGTATTCAGAAAATGCCGTGCATCGTCGCGCTGCATCTGCACCTGATCCATGATGTTGCCATTCACCGGGGCAAACCATTTGCTGGCGGAGAGTATCGCGCCTTGCGATAGCTCCACCGCGCTACGCTGCAAATCGGGGAAGGGTTGCGAACCCGCCACCGAGATGCCCGTGCCCACGCCGAGGAACAGCACGTGGTGCGGCGCAGGATGCAGCAGCAATGCAAGGCGCGCCTGATCCTTCTGAATCTCGACCGCGCTAGGCTCGGTGGATGCATCCATGCGCTGCAAGTCGCTCAGCAGTATGCGCTGACCATCCTGCTGCTGCACCACATGCGTCAGCGAGACCGCATCCTCATAGAGATACAGATCACGGCTGTTGGCTTCGATCTTGGGCAACAGCTCATGCACCTGCGGCATGTTGCGCAAAGGCCAGGCAATCACCAGCATGACTGCAAAGGCCAGCCATGCAGGACGCGATTTGACCCACAGCAAACCCAGAGCAGTGATCGCAAGCCCGGCCAAGGCGACCACTGCGACGCTGCCAAACAACGGAATGCCTATCAGACAGG
The DNA here is from genome assembly GCA_025350405.1 of Gallionella sp. GTDB lineage: Bacteria > Pseudomonadota > Gammaproteobacteria > Burkholderiales > Gallionellaceae > Gallionella. Next base: position 16,167 of record JANXXX010000065.1, on the reverse strand, counting down.
CAACGACTGCACCGACTCCACCGCCCAGACTGTTGGCGCCATACAGCCAAGCGCCGCTGGACTCCGCATTGCCGAATCGATCTGCCAACAATGGCAGCCACGCGCCCAAGGCCAGCGTGACCGGCAAGGTGAAGATTCCCAGCATCAGCGCTTGCGACCACATCGCACCGAACAGCGATTGGAATTCACTGCGCTCTACCCATGCGGATGCGACCGGCAGCAAGTACAAACTGAGCAGCACGCCACCGCCCGCCAGGAAGGGCATGATTATCGACATCCAGTGTTTGTGTACGCGCGGCAGGAGCATGCTGCCCAGCGCGATGCCGAGCAGGAATACCGCGAGGATGATGCCGAGTACATATTCAGTGCGCAGCATGATCATGCCGTACAAACGCACCCAGCCGATCTCCAGCATGATGCTGGCCGCACCTATTCCGGCATAAATGACTAGCGCAGCCAATGGTGGGCGAAGTAAATTATTGTCCGTTTTGATTTTTGGTGAACTATCACCTGATGGCATAAAGCGCGACAACATGAATGCTGCACCGCCCACCAGCAATCCAAGTAACGCGACGATCCGCACAGAAACTATCCAGCCCAATATCGGCAGGCTCCATAACGGGAGTAACGCGCCAACAGCGCCTCCCAGCGTATTCAAACCATAGAGCTTGCCCAGCGACAACGGGGTGCGCTCAACAACCTTAAGCACCAACACAAAGCCCACACCCATCGCAAAGGCCGGGACTACCAGCAGGCATAGAGCTTCAGCGCCTTGCAGCAGATACCACTGCGACCACGTCAACTGCGCGGCGATGCCATCCATCCATCCGCCTACCGATTGGAGCAAGTTAGGCAGCAACAATGCATAGAGCGCGATTGCTATTTCGAGTGCTGCAAATATGAGCAGGGGTTTGTTGCATCGCTTGGCCCATCTCACCCCCGCCAGACTGCCCAGCCCCAGCCCGATCATGAATGCCGCAACCGTGAGCACCACGCCGAATATGCTTACTCCGAACTGCATGGATAACATGCGCGCCCACAGCACCTCATAGGCAAGGCTGGTCAAACCGGACAGGCAATAAAGAATGGCCACCACCCACCACCATGATGCCTTGCTTGATATTTCTAAATTCAAGCTCGACGGCTGGGTGTGCGACATAAGGAGATCAGACAGTGCTGGTAAGAGATATTATCGAACGGGGAGTGGGCGAAGCGAATCCCCTCTTAAAACATCCGTATCAACCGGAAGGCTAATAAGGATAGAACCACACTATGCCGACGATCGCATGGGCGATCGCCAGCGTCATGCTGAGTCCGGCAAAGATCATGTGCGCCAGGAACACCGGCTTGCCAAACACTCCCATCGCGATCCCCAAACCGCCGGTAATCAGAACCAGGGTTAACAGCGTCACTCCCAACAAAAACATGACGCGTTGCTTGTCTTTGTCGGTTATCGACTTGGCGTGCTCCGCTTCCCTGTGTTGCTTATTAAAAGCCTGCATGATCTGCGCGCTGTCGTTTGCCTGGTTCGTCTCTTCGGCAAGTACTGGAAGCGCGATCAAGGTTGATAGCAATGCCGCCAGTATGAACCCTGCAAAGCGAAGCAATGACGCACTAAAAAATATCGTTATAACTTGCAACATAAATTCTCTACTCCACGGATGGCTTGTGTTCAGAATCAACCGCTGCGCGGTTAGATTTACGTGCTGCGCTGGTCCAGGCCAGCACGGCCATTAGAATGAAAGGAGCAAAAATCCCCATCAATAAAAATAAAAAAATGTACCAGGGTGTCGAGATGGTAACGTGCATAAAACGGTAGCTATCCACTGCCGCCTGTGCCGACGTGGCCGCAACGGAAGCAATCAGCAACAATAAAGTTTTCATCCAAACATGTTTCATCATAAATCTCCTTTGGCTTACCTATTTATCCGCATTGGCCGCACAGCGAAACCCGTAAAAATCTGATGCGTAATTAGGCCAGGCATAATCCCTGTGATATGAGGCGGTAGCAAAAGGATCGCCTTTCCATGACCCTCCGCGCAGGACTTTGTAACGTCGATCTACCGGAACCATCTCAGACAACTTCATGGCACGATCCTCCGGACTCTGGATACGCGCAACCTTCCCCTGGAAGGCCTCGGCTGCTGCGGTCGTTCCGCGGTATGGCACAAAGTCGTCACTGACCCACTCGTCGACATTGCCAGCCATGTCGAAAATCCCGTAAGGACTGACCCCAGTGGTATAAGTATCCACGTTGCTGGCCGAACCCACGTTGTAATAAGTATTCAATCGACTTGGATCCATGGCATTGCCCCACGGCCAACGTCTTCCATCCGCCCCTCTGGCCGCCTTTTCCCATTCGGCTTCGGTAGGTAAACGACAACCGGCCCATTTAGCATAAGCTGATGCATCGAACCAATTGACCAAGGTGACTGGAAACAACAATGTCCCCTGTAAAATCTTGCCACCTTTCCAATCCGAAGGCGGGCGATGGCTCGTTGCGGCGACAAAACGCGCATATTGCGCATTGGTCACCAAATATTTTCCCATGCGATAGGCGGGCAAATTAACCGTGTGTTGCGGTTTGTCGACCTCGTTGGCACTTTCCAGATTTGTACCCATCAGAAAAGGTCCCGCAGGTATCAACACGGTGGCTCCCAACTCCTGCCATCGCTCTTTTGGCAACAGCGCTTCAGCCTCCGCTACCGAATATCCTGCAACGCGGGTCAATGGATGCTCGTTTAATTCGTGTAACGCTATATCTTCTCCGGCGGCGCGGATATGCGTGGCTTCTTCTTTCAAATTATAAGTAGCGAGGTTACGCATTTCTCCCATGCGTATCGAACCCAACTTGACCACATGCAGACTGCCCAGAATCATCACCAACGAAATGCAAGTGATAACTGTCGCGGATAAAAAACGTTTTTTTCGCTCACGCTCCTCCTGGGTAAGTGGTGCATGTACGTTTTTCTTAAAAATACTCATGTCTTGGTTTCTTCGATTTCAGCGGATAATTTATCACCGGTGCTGGCTGGCAAAGTGGATCGCCCATACGTCTTCTTGATCATCACCTCTCCTACGATACCACCGATGCTGGCAGATTCCACCGCCAAAATGACATAGAAACCCCACCAACCCATGGGATTCAGGATACTGCCGTGTGGCGTTCCGGTGATGTACAGGATTTGAGCATAGCTGGCGCAGCGCACAATCAGTGGTGGCAAATAGCACAGCCACTTGCCACCGACACCGAATATCCATGACACCACATAGCCAACTACAAAGGGCACAAAAAACACGTCCAATATCCAGGCAAAACTGAATGTCGCCAAGCCTGAAAAAAGTTCGATTTTGACTCCCAGCAATCGATCCCCGAAATAATTCAGTGACGTGCCGACGAACAAAGCCGCCATTGCTTTGGCATAGCGCTGGTTCATTGTTTGTATTTCATACCGGTCAATTTTTCATATTCCGCTTTTTTGGTTTGCTCCAAATACCAATCCTGTACCTTGAGGCTGGCAAGATATCTGGCCAATGTGTGTCTATCCTGCTCAGATTGGCTAGCATAGGAGGGCATACGATACTCTGGTTTGAGACGGGATGGAATAATTGCCTGCGGGTTGGTAGCGGAAAGGTAATCATACAACCATGCTTCACTGCGCAGCGAGCCTATGCCATCCATCATCGGTGCGGGAACTGACTGCAGCATGTCTTTCATGGTCCAAAGTGTGTGGCAATCTTTGCAACCGAATTTACGGTATAGATCCATTGCATCTCTGGCCACGTCCGGAGCTGCAGTACTATAGAAAGGGATATCATGGTCATGCTTTACTTCGCTTTGAAACAAGGAGCGCGCCATTCCGCCACCCACCAATAACGCAATTAAAATCAATACCGCCTTTTCTCCACGCTTCATGCTGTACGAGTTCTTTCTTCAGCATTTTTTGCCAAATGCCGCTCGCGACTTTCCATCTGGGATTTCATGACGGATTGGCTTTTCGCAAAATCCTCCGGCGTCATTTTATCTTTATCGTTCTCATTGAAAATGAGGTATTTAATGTCCTCATCAAATTGTTCGTTTTGCATGCCCCAACGGATCCAGTAGATCGCCGCAACAATAATCATCGCTCCAACCACCAGCCATAAATAAATCGTCCAGCCATCAGGAAGTGTATCTAAAAAAGTCGTAGTCATAACATTTCTCCTATAACGTGAGTAATCAAAATAGATATCCGCCCAGCATCTGCAGAGCCCCAAAAATCACCGCAACGACAACGCCGAGGATAATAGCAGCAAACATAAAGCGCTCACCCAGCCGCATCTGCGTGGGCCGGTTTTTGCTGAACATAAACGCGACGATGATCCCGCAGAAAACGACAATTCCCACCATTAAAAATACGAAGACCCCCTCGCTGAATTGCTGACTGCGCATCCCTTCAATACTGAGATCCAGCTTGGGCGAAATATCCGAACTTAACTGTGAAATGCTGAACGGCGTAACATGAGAAAAAAAAGACGGAATCTTCGGCTCCTAACAACTATGTGAACTTAGCTCTAACAAAAATGCCACACCTTGTGTCGGTGCGGCATTTTATGATACCTCTTGCAAACACGCGCCAGGGCAATGCAGCCCCAGTCGCCTATATTACTTATTACTTCTTGGATTTGTCGTAATGATCGACAAAAAAGCTGTATATAAACGGGGCGACAAACGCCAAAGTAATGGTGACAGCTACCGCGACAGGGGGGTAATCAAGTTCAATCATGTGAATTCTCCTAAAGTATATACCACCGAACGGGTGTCGAGGATCCCCTGGCACCCGTTTCAGTTTAAATTAATGATCGTGCTTCGGTTGCCAGCTGGAGGGAGGCAAACATTTAATTACCATTGTCACCCCTATGAAAAACATCGTAAGGTAGAAAATGTCTATCGTGTACCCCTTGTCCCACCAAGGCTGCTTCCGCTCACGCACACCATTCGCCTTGTAATTACCCTCGAAGTTAGCAATAACGACCCGATCGCCAACCACGGTGTACTCTTCCAGATCCACACCCTTGGCCATCAATGCCTCGATCTGAGGTTTGACGATGCGCAAATCATCCATAGTCACGGGATGGCGAGCTCGCAATGCATCGTAGTCCATTTCCGACTCGAGGGATTCACCCACATGAGGCGCTTCGACACCACCCTTGCTCTTCGCTTCGATTTGGTGTTTGTCATTATGCACGCCTTTGCTCAGCTGAACGATTTTCGCCATGGCCGCATTATCATCCTGCATCGCGATGATCTCGGGCGTATTCATCAGCCTGACGTACTCAGCGTAAATGGCCGCGTTAGGACGTTGCCCCCACAGCGGTAAAGTAATCAGGAACGCTGTCACTACCGTGAGCATCAGCAACCATACCACAGGCACCGGGAGGCGATTGTTATCCTCGGTTATTCCACCCAAGCTTTCAGCTTCCCACAGCATTTGGTCTTTCTTGTTTTCCTCAGCAGAACTAAGCGTGCGTAGCGGTTTGTCAAAATCAAAAGCCATTTCTAGACCCTCCCTTTATTTTAAGCTCATCATGTAGTCAATCAGATACCGAATCTCGGAATTCTTGCTGTAAGCAGGAACTTCCGGCGGAGTTACCCGTGCACCATCCCGATATTGAATATACTCGGCGCGCCACTTGTCGAAGTCGATCTTTTGACCACTGGCATCCTTGTCGCCCCACAAGTAATCGAAGCGCGGCATGATGGAATGCGGCTGCACCAAGCGTGGGTTGAAGAAATGCAACATCATCCACTCTCTCGAAGAGTTCCGCGATCCAACATGCAACAGGTCAGGAGCCTTGCGATCCGATCCGAAAGCGGTCGGCGATTCGCCATTGAAGTCACCCAGCATCGGCGGAGCACCAAACACCTGCCAATCCTGAGTTTGTTCAGGCAACAGGGTATGACACCACCAGCAACCTTCTCGCACGAACATGGTCTTGCCTGCACCCGCATGAGAAACGTCTTCATCTTTGGCAACGCTCATCACAACAGCGGGAGTCCAACCTTTGGTTGCGGTCAGATTCTCAACATAACTGATCTCAGCACCCTGAAACGAACCCTTGGCCAACGCGAATACTGCACCAGCTCCTTTTTGCGCCTCGCCGATTTTCCCCTGCTGCACACTCAACTCCTCAACACCCTTACCCAGGATGCGAGGATGCAGTATGCCTGCAGGGAAAGTTGTACCGGTCTGATACACGTAAACTTCCTTTGCCGCCATCGGCTGACCCGTCTTAGGGTCTGCCTTTAGCGTAATCTTGAGCGGCTTATTCCACCCCAGCAAGAATGGATCTTCCAGATTAAACGCTGTTTCGTGACCCGCCGTGAAAGCTTTATCAAGCGCCACATCGGTAGACGATACCGATGCGAAATCAAACGCTGGCAGCAACAAGGTGATGCACATTGAACCGCCGAGCGCAAGACCAAACATTCTTGCGCCAATTTTATACTCTCTAAATGCCATGTTTATCTCCCCAATTGACTCGGCAAATTAACGTTCGTAAGCCAGCTCATGCGGCATACGACCCACTGGAATGACAGTTCCTTGACGAGCCGTCATCCACATGTTGTATAACCACAGCACGTTACCAGTAAAGACCATGGTACCGCCGAGCCAACGGGCAATCATGTAGGGATGTTCAGCAATCACCACATCGATATAAGGCACTTCGTAGATCTTGCCGGCACCCTGAATCAGGCCTGCAATCGTCATCGAAACCCAGTATGTCGTGAAGCCGATCAGCAACAACCAGAAATGGATATTGCCAAGAGTCAACGAATACAGCTTGCGCTTGAGTATCATTTGCAGCCCCAGGTACACAGCGGCAGCCTCAAGGAATGTCGAGAACCCCAACAAGGCAAGGTGAGCATGCGCCACGATCCAGCCCGTTCCATGAATGTACCAGTTGATCGCGCGCGTCTGCTGGAAACCGCCCTGCATATTCAGCGGGATCGCCATCAACACACCGGTAATAGTGAAACGAATTTCCAGGTTTTCCACGAACATATGCCACTTACCCGTCATGGTCAGCAGAATATTGGACACGAATGCAATCGCAGGAACCAGAATCAGCACACCTTCTACAGACGCGAACGACTTCAGCCACTCAGGCAGCGGCGCAGACATCAGGTGATGCGCTGCAGGCGTGGAGTAAAACACCACGACAGACCAGAAGTGCAAGTGGCCGATACGGTGTGAGTACAGCGGATTGCCAGTCACCTTAGGAATGGTGTAATACGCAATCGCGGCAGCCACTGGAGTGATCCACAAACCCAGCACGTTATGCGCGAACCACCAAGTCAGATAAGCCTCGGTCAATCCGGTCAAATGGAAAAACTCGGGCAGATTGCCGGTCAGGAACACAATCGCGACCATGAAGACCGCTGAGGCAAAAAACCAGTTAGTAGTATAGATACCCTGGGTACGCCGATTGATGACGGTCATCCAGACATTGATACATAGCGGAACCGCCATAAACAATGCAATGTACAGATCGATCACCCAAGGGAAATCAGAATATTCCCGCCCCGAAGAAACACCAGCCCACAACAACACCAATCCCAGGCTGAGACCGACATTCCACAACGTGGCATTCCACAATCCCAATTTCTCGGACCACAATTTCGTATTACCGAGAGCCGGCGTGATGTACATCATAGCCATACCGAAAGCCATCGATATCCAGCCGAAAATGACGGCATGAACGTGTACTTGGCGCATGTGCCCGAACGCGAAAAATTCGTTGCCGGTTACAAAATCCGGAAACGCCAGCTTGGCCGCATTAAAAGAACCCAACCCCGTTCCAATAACGAACCACACGATAGAAGAAAATCCCCAATAAACAGCCGACGAACCCTCTGGGATATCTTCGTTCTTGGCAAATAAATACTTAAGCATACTACCCCTCCCTCAACTTAAATGAACAAGACCGACCTTTAGCCTTTAGCCCTGTGTTTAATTTTTATTACCTGGATTTAAAATGTACCACGACAGTAACATACTCGAAAATGCCAAGAGCACCCCAAATGCACCCGCTATTGTAGCCATGTCCTACCTCCCTAAAATAATAATTACGCCCAATTACAGAATAACAATCACAACAATTTTATTGATTCTATTTTCTGATTCTATATGATCGACTATTTGGTCGCATTCTCAAGCCTGTCGTGGCGGCCAAGACCAACGACCAAGATTCCAACGAAAGCAAAACCAAAGACAATCATGGCCCAGTCAATGAACCCGGTAAAGGTAGCTGGATTGTAAGCGGAACCGCCATCCCCACCCCAGAGCGGAAAACCGCCGCGCCCCATCATGCACATCACGGCCGCGCCAAACACGCTGCCATTCCCCATGCCAGTCAGCATCCCACCAATCAAAATAGACCAAAAGGACTTGGATACCATCGACTCCCCTGCACTCATGTAGCACCTCCCTAAGTTATTAAACACCAAATTCTCAAAAAGCAGATTCAGGCACAGCTTAACGAATCTACCAAACCAGCAAAACCCAGTCCGCCAGCATTATTATAATATTATTATTAAGCTGGATTCGGTCAACAAAATTTAACTCGGACGAATGTTAAAGAGCATTCCCCCACCTTGTCAAGGGAAATGCCAATTTTAATATGGCGCAAAGTCGCAACGCCCCGTTTGCGCCCAGGCGAAAATATCCATTTATCTTTTGCTGTCTTTACTCGCCCGCTTTTTAGCCGGAATTGCACTCCCCACCTTCGCGGCCATATATGCTGCTGCCTTGGCCGCATTTCGTTTAGTCACAATATCCCCACTGGCGGCAGCAAAATCAAAAACGAAGGAAGGCGTAACCCAAGTACCGTTTACGCTTACCGGTACCGCGATACCTTTCAACTCAGCCAACTCTCCCGAGGTTTTCCGTTTAAGTGCAGAAGCAACCGTGACGGCAAGGCGATAGCTGATATTGCCGGAATCGAGAGCGACATCACCTTCACCCGCAACCCGGAATAATGGCGATCTCATGTCGAAGCTGTTGCCATGACTACTGCCTTCCTTGAAGTTGATCGCAGTTTTCAGTTCGGAAAAATCCGTTCTTTCACTGAACCTGGCTTCATGATTATGCGGCCCGCTTTTGATACCCAAGTCACCGCCTCCTTCAAGCAATGCCTTGCGCAGATCGATACCGGCCAGCGAACCACGCGCCAAAGAGAGCGCGATGCCTCCACTCAAGGTCTTGCGTAATGCACCGATGCTGCCGCCTTCTGCGCTAACGTCCAATGTCACATCCCCCTTGCCGGCAAGTTTGCCGGCTGCCGCAGTATCAGCGAGCAGCGCGTTCGCCTGAAAACCTTTCAGGTTCTGCTTGAGCGTGATTTGCGGCGTACCCTGCGCGGCCACACTGACGCTGCCCGTCAACATTCCTCCATATAACTTGGCCGTCAGCGGTGCGATGGTGAGTGCTGATTGCTCGATCTTGATATTCGCTGCCAGCTTGGTGGCCCTGAGCTTCGCCGCCTTGAACTCAAGGGCACGCAAACGTCCGCTCAGGGTCAGGTTCTTGATGGCGCCAAGATCAAGCTGCGTAGCATCGTTTTGATACCGCCTGATCCAGTCGGCTGAGATATACCGATCCAGATCGAGGCGCTTGGCGTTAAGATCGATCGTATAAACGGGGTGGTTAAAATCCTTGAGCGCCACCGTGCCGGCAATATCGCTATCGTCGATTTTTACCTTGAAGTCGAGGCTCGCATTCCGTTCGGCAATATCTGCCTGCATGCTGCCCGTCGCTGTGGCAGACAATTCGCCTGACAGTATCGGATGCTTGGCGGAAAAATTCAGAACAACTGCACTGAGCAACAGCTTGGGCGAGGTTTCGAAGTCCACACTAACCGGGCCAGACAACCTGCCTTGCAGCGCGCGCCCATCACCCTTGAAATCAAAATCGGCACTGAGTTCCGCCGCGCTGAATATCTTGTTGGCGAACTCGAACGCCGGCATCTGCACCGCCGTCGTCCACTTCTCGTCGAACTGCGACAACGTCGTATCAAGCGTGATCTGGCTACCGCTCAATATGCCCTTGGCGAATTGCAGCTTGGAAACACCCAGCCTGGCCTCAATGCTGCGCTGCCCGAAATTACCTGTTCCCGAAATTAAAATGTTTTCAGCCGCCAGCAATTCCTGACCGGGATGAGTGTCCACGGCCCCCTTGAAGTTCAGATCAAGATTGCTGAACCCCGCCGCCGTGCCTGCGAATTTCCCCTCCAAGTCGGCAAACTCATAACGGCCCGTCTTGCGGTCGTACAACAAACGGCTTTTTAATTCGATCGTCGAGTCGCTGTGTATCTTTTCCGAATTGAGATGAAAGCTCGCCGTCAGATGGCCGGGTACCGTATCGGCAAGCCTGCCGGTTTCGATCTGCACATCCTGCAACGCGACACGCTGCCACTTGATCTCGTCCTGCCAATTGATGGACGAGTTGGTGATGCGCACACCGTCGATATCGAACGTCACCGGCGACAAGGTTTCATTGCGAATCAGCAGGTCGTCAAAGTTGGTGGTGCCGTCCTTGTAGCGGGTCACATTCGCGTGTATGCCATCAAACTCCACCCGCTCAAGCACCAATTTCTTTCTCAACAGCGGCAGCCAGGCGATATAGAACCGCGCGTTGTTGATGGATGCGAATTCCTTGGCGCTATTGCGCTGGCTCAGCGACACCTTCCCGGAATCCAGTCCCAGCTTGGGGAAGAAGGTCACCTTGAGGTCGCCCTGCAACACCAGATCGCGCTGGGTCTGTACCTTGACGAACTGGACGATCTCGTCCTTGAACTGGTTGGCATCGACCCAATAGAGGAGCAAGCCTATCATCGCGGGAATCGACAGAATGATGACAAGCAACGCGGCCAATCCGGTGCGCCAATGTTCTTTGGCGAGGGATTCGGCGAAAGGTACCTTGATGCCCACAAAGCCGATCGCAACCCCGAGTATCCCAACCGAGCCGAGTGCCGCAGATTTAAGCGCACTGGTTCGTTTTTCCTCTTGTACGGGAGTGGATTTCTTGGAGTCTCGTTTCAATGCCATTTTTTCAGCCTCTGTTCGCCCTGGTTTTTCAACACCCTGTCTATGCACAATTTTGGATCAGACCGAAAACAAAACTGCCCTCGGATTGTAACCCCCAGACAGGATTTTGGGCGACACAACCCCAAGTGCGCGATGTCACTTCAGTTCACATCGCTTTCTTTATCCCTAGGTCGGGCTAAGCCCGACAGGTGGGCAAAGACCCCCTACAAAGATGTTCCGGGTTTGTGCTGCTCCGGGTGCAAGTGCGACACAAGCAACTCGTCCGCCGCATCGGCATCAACCGGCTTGCCGTCGCCATCCTGCAGCGGCTGCTCGAAATCATTCCAGCCGCGCACACCAGTCTTGAGCGAAACCACGCTGGTATAGCCCATCTGCTGCATCACGTCTGCGACAAGAGCTGAGCGATAACCAGAGCGGCAGATCACCACGATCTCCAATTCGCGCCCGTTGGCCAACAAAGGCACAGTCTCGTCGAAATCCCATTCGCAGGATTGCTCCACTACGCCACGCGGCACATTGATCGAACCGGGGATATGCAGTGCGGCGAACTCAGCAGGTTCGCGCACATCCAGCAAAACGGGTGCATCGCCCGCAGCAAGGCGCTTGCCCAGATCCCACGGCATAATCTCCGTAACACGCGTGAGCGCATCGGCGACCAGATCAGTGTAGCGTTTCATTCCGCTTCATTCTTTCACAAACAGCGCAATCGACTCCACATGCGAGGTATGCGGAAACATATTCATCACCCCTGCGGCCTTGAGCACATAGCCGTGAGTGTGCACCAGCACCTGCGCATCGCGCGCCAGCGTGGCAGGATTGCAGCTCACATAGACGATGCGGCGCGGGGCGTTTGCGCCACCCAATGACTTGACCAGCTCCATCGCGCCATCGCGCGGCGGGTCGATCAGTAACTTGTCGAACTGTCCTAATGCCGCAAAACCTGCTTCGGTCATCTCAAACAGATTCATTGCTGCATATTTGGCGTTGCCCGCCAAATCGTTATATGCGGCATTTTGTTTGGCGCGCTCCACCAGTGCAGCGCTGCCTTCAATGCCCAGCACTTGTGCACCGCTGCGCGCGATCGGCAGCGTGAAGTTGCCCAGGCCGCAAAAGAAATCGGCGATGCGTTCGCCCGGTTGCGGATCTAGCAGACGCATCGCGCGGCTGATCATCACTTGATTCAGCGCGCTGTTGACCTGGGTGAATTCGCTCGGGGCGAATGGCATCGTGATGCCGAATTCCGGCAGGCTGTAAGTGAGCGCCGGTGCATCGAGAGGATGGAACGGAACGATGGTGTCATAGCCCTTGGATTGCAGCCAGAACTGGATATCGTGCTTGTCGGCAAAGGCGCGCAATGCGGCTTCATCTGCACTGCTGGGCGGGTCCATCACGCGCAGCACCAGCGCATCGATATGCTCGCCGACCGCCACCTCGATCTGCGGCAAGCGGTCGCGTATCGTCAGGCCGCTCACCAATTCTGCCAACAACGGCAACAGCTTGGCGATCTTGGGCACGAGGATTTCGCAATTCTGCATATCTGCGACGAAGCTGCTGCGCCTCTCATGAAAGCCGACCAGCGTCTTGCCTTTCTTGATGACATGCTTGACCGACAGCCGTGCGCGTTCACGATAGCCCCATGCCTGCCCGTAGATCGGGCGCAGGATAGTTTCTGCCTTGACCTTGCCGATGTGCCACAGGCTATCTTCGAGGATGCGCTGCTTGACCGCGACTTGTGCTCTTGCGTCCAGATGCTGCATCGAGCAGCCGCCACACACGCCGAAATGTTTGCACTTCGGCTGCACGCGCAGCGGCGATGACTTGTGTACTTGGGTGACTTGCGCCAGCTCGAACGACGGCTTCTTGCGATACGAGCTGTAGCTGACCGTTTCGCCTGTCAGCGCGCCTTCGATGAAGATCACCTTGCCTTCGATCCGCGCTACGCCACGGCCTTCCTGGTCAAGGGATTCGATTTTTACTCTGTTTTCTGTGGACATTAAATCTGCCGCAAAGCGGTCTCTATCAAAACAAACAAACGCCCCAACGGGGTGAGCGCCAACAACAGGCCGAGCAATACGCCGAAGCCGTCTGCCACCATATCCAAGACTTCAAAAGTGCGGTATCCAGACCAGCCTTGCACAAATTCCAATCCCACGCCCAGACCGATCAGCACAACTATTGCAATCATGCGTGAGCGTGTTGAAAGATAAATCTGGCAGAACCACAAAGAAAGCGAGGCATAGGCGAAGCCGTGCTCCAGCTTGTCTCCATTAGGGAATGGCAACGACATCACCTCGGGTGGATGCGGGGTGAGCGACAGGTACACGACCAAACCTATCAGCAGCCAACCTCCGGTCAGCCAAACATAACGGAGCTTTAACATGATCAGTTTTTCTGCTCGGGCCAGGCGGCCAGAAACTCTTGCCAGTGCGGCTGAGCGAGCTTGGCCAGTTCCGCGCGCACCAGATCGCATTCCTTCTGGTAGCGTGCGCGCGTCAACACGCCGCGCATCATCTGGAAGCGCGCGAACACCAGATAAGTGTTTGCCACATCGGTCTCGCAATAGTTGCGTATCTCGTCCAGCTTGCCTTGCTGATATGCATCCCAAACCTTGCTGCCATCCATGCCCAGCTTGCCGGGAAAACCGATCAGCTTGGCCAGCTCATCCAGCGGCGCGTTGGCACGGCCGGTATACATCGCCAGCAGGTCCATCAGATCGAGATGGCGCGAGTGGTAGCGGCTGATGTAATTGTTCCACTTGAAATCCTTGTCGTCCTCACCCTGATCCCAGTAGCGCGCGCACTGCACGCCGTGGATCAGCCCACGGTAATGCAACACCGGCAGATCGAAACCTCCGCCGTTCCACGACACCAGTTGCGGCGTGTATTTTTCAACGCCATCGAAGAAGCGCTGGATGATGCTGCCCTCGTCTTCATCCAGCCCGCCCAGCGACCACACCTTGAAAGTGTCGCCCTCGCGCAGCGCGCAGGAGATCGCCACAACGCGCTGCAGATGGTGCGGCAAAAAATCGCTGCCGGTTTTCTGGCGGCGTAATTGAAAAGCCATCTCCGCCACTTCCGCATCGCTGACGCGCGCATCCAGCTCATGCAAAGTGCGCAAGCCGGTGACGTCGGGTACGGTTTCGATGTCAAAGACAAGAGTGGGATTCATCGTAAATATTGGCCGGGTATTTTCATAAGGGCGAATTGTTGCACAAACAGATCGACAGCAAGGTAACCGGAACTTTCAGGCGCGTTGCCCATACCGGGCTATTCAGCATGTATTGGTTATCCGAGATGGTCTTCTTTGAATCTTTGTTGTATAGCCTCCACCTCGGCACGGCAATTGATCAAGGCAGCCACACAGTCGTTGTCAAACTTGGTACCCACCATAGATTTCAAAAATATAAATGCCCTGTCATTGCTCCAGGCTTCCTTGTAGGGACGAACGCTGGTCAGCGCATCGAACACATCCGCGACCGCAACGATTTTTGCCTCAATGGGAATTTCCTGATCCATCAGCCCGTTATAACCGCTACCGTTGATCGCCTCATGATGATAAAGCGCAATATTGCGCAAAATTTCCGCGTGAGGGAACGCATCCAGCCCAAGATTCCCGAGCATCATATCTATGATTTCACCACCTTTCGATGCGTGGGTTTTCATCGTGTCGAATTCCGCTTTTGTCAACTTGCCTGGCTTGAGCAAGATGCTGTCGGATATGCCGATTTTCCCTATGTCATGCAGCGGCGAGAACAAGAATATATGCTCCACCAGTTCGTCGTTAAGCTGATATTTTTTTGCCACTTCCTTGGCGATCAAGCGTGCGAAGTTGGACATCCGGTCAAGATGCGCGCCCGTTTCGACATCGCGGTGCAGTGTCATATTCGCGGCCGTTTTAACAATTGCATACAAGCTGCGTGTCGTCGACATATCATGAATAACCAGCAACGACACCAAGTGCCCCACCATATCCAGATAATGCAAGGTCGTTTCATCGAAAACATTTCTTCGATGAGAATTGAAAAACAAAAAGCCGAAAAACTCCCCATTCATGAACATCGGCATGGTGTAGCTGGATTTGTACTTTAGGTCGGCAATACGGCGCGTGTGCTCTGCCGGAGCTTTGCTGAATATATTCAGATCATTTACCACGCGCGGACGACCCACTTTCAGGATCTCTTTCATTGATGCCGAATCGGCCAGCCTGGCGGAATATAAAATTAAAGGATCCTCATCGTTACTGCTATGCACAAAAGTCTTCAGCAAATCAGTTTTGGGATCATAAATCGCAATTGAAACCCGGTCGATGAAATCAAAGCGATCTCGCAACAAACCATGGATGTATTCGATTTTTTTCGGCAACGGCAATTTGCCGTTCAGCGCAGCCAAGACATCCTGATGTTCAAACATAATGTAAATGCAGCCCCAAATAAACCAAGCTTACAGTTTATCCATTCTGTACGTCAGGTCAACGAATTCATGCCAGACTCATAGCCCACTCAAAACAAATCCAACTGTCCGTTGCGTGACGGGGGTTTAAAAAGCCCCGTAGCTAGCGGCCTATCCTCAAGGTTAAAACCCAGCCGCTCGCAGGCCATGCTGAAGCGCTGTTCCAGCAGGTCGGCAAACAGGCCGTTGCCGCGAAAGCGGCTGCCGAACTCCGGATCGTTCTCGCGCCCTCCGCGCATCTCGCGCATCCGGCTCATGACGTGCTCCGCCTTCAGCGGATAATGCGTAGCGAGCCAGTCCTTGAACAAATCCTTCAGTTCATAAGGCAGGCGCAACAACGCATAGCCCGCACTGCGCGCGCCGTGTTCATGCGCGGCCTGCAGCACCTGTTCCAGTTCAGCATCGGTCAGGAACGGGATCACCGGCGCGACCATTACCCCGCACGGCACGCCAGCCTCGTTCAATTTCCGAATGGCTTGCAGCCTGCGGCGCGGCGAGGAAGCGCGCGGCTCCATGTTGCGCGCCAGTGGAACATCTAATGTGGTGACCGAGATATACACCTGCACCAGATCGTCGCTCGCCAACTGCGTGAGCACATCGAGATCGCGCTCGACCAGCGCGGACTTGGTG
>JANXXX010000061.1 GCA_025350405.1 Gallionella sp. | reverse complement strand
ACTTGCTCAGGCTTTTTTGCTTGCCACAGCCCATACATTTCACATAGCCGCGTGCTGTCTTTACGGTCTTAAAAGAGCCACAAAAAATGCACTTTCGACCATTCAAAAAGTTGGTCGCACAACTAAATACTGTATGAACGCCTGTAACCATAAGTATCTCCAAGGATACACTGGTTACGAAACGCCCTAATTACCATATCTTGTTATATATTAATATTATTAAAGTTGTTTCGCAATGACTCTTTCGAACGACGAGATTAAGCGATATAGCAGGCACTTGATCATGCCGGAGGTCGGCATGGCAGGGCAGATGAAGCTGAAGAACGCCAGTGTATTGTGCATCGGCACCGGCGGGCTTGGGTCGCCTCTTGCGCTTTATCTGGCGGCTGCCGGCGTGGGGCGCATCGGGCTGGTTGATGGCGATGTGGTTGATTTCAGCAATCTGCAGCGCCAGGTGCTTCATCACACATCTGATGTCGGGCGGCCCAAAATTCTTTCCGCGAGCGAAAAGCTGCGCGACTTGAATCCGGAAATCGAGATTGTCACTTACGATACGATGCTTTCGGCGGATAACGCTCTCGAGATTTGTGCTCAATACGATATTATCGCTGACGGCACCGACAATTTTCCGACGCGCTATTTGACCAATGACGCATGCGTTCTGTTAGGCAAGCCGAACGTATATGCAAGCATATTCAGGTTTGAGGGACAGGCCTCGGTATTTTACGCAAAAGAAGGCCCCTGTTATCGCTGCCTGTACCCCGAACCTCCTCCGCCCGGAGAGATTCCGAGCTGCGCCGAAGGCGGTGTCCTTGGCATTCTCCCCGGCATCCTCGGGCTGGTTCAGGCCACCGAAGTCATCAAGTTGATCCTTGGTATCGGGACGCCTCTGATCGGGCGTCTGATGATGTTCGACGCACTGGATATGAAAACTCATGAGCTGCAACTCTCCAAAAATCCGAATTGTCCGATTTGCAGCACCTCCGCCACGATAGACCGCTTGGTTGATTACGAAGCATTTTGCGGCTTCGGCGTTAGCTCGCCGGTGCTTGACGAGATTGCCGCGAAAGATGTTGAACAGCTCTTGAAAGAGACTGGCCGGCGCATAACATTATTGGATGTACGCGACCCGCACGAATGGGAGATTTGCCGCATTGAAGGCGCTAAACTCATTCCGCTGGATAGCCTGACTGAACGCTTGCATGAGTTGGATACGGCCGACGAGATCATCGTTTATTGCCTGATGGGCGGGCGCAGTCGAAAAGCAATCGCACTTTTACAAGAGGCCGGTTTTCGCAAACTGCGCAACCTGTCTGGGGGTATTCGTGCCTGGGCCGATACTGTTGATCAATCAATGACCATTTATTAATCCATTTTTTTATCCGGGGGGAAGTAATGATGAAATCGATGTGCGCAATGGTAATGTCCTTGCTTTTATTGAGCAGTCTGTCAGTAAGTAGCTATGCGGAAGAGCAGACACTCGTGGTGTCCGCTGCCACCAGCCTGCAGGATTCATTTATAGAGGCGGGAAAGATATTTGAAAACGATCATCCAGGGACGAGGATCGCCTTTAACTTCGCAAGCAGTAACCAGCTTGCCAACCAGATCGAGCAAGGGGCACCTGTCGATGTATTTGCATCCGCCGACCTCACTCTATTAAAACGATTGGCAGACAAAGATCTCATCACTGGCAATTCCATATTAACCAGAAATAAATTGGTCGTGGTTGTTTCGAAAAATTCCAGCATACAAATTGATGGTCTGGCAGATCTTGCCAAAAAAGGTTTGCGGCTCATTCTTGCCGGCAGTCAAGTACCAGCGGGTCGCTATGCGCGCCAATTCTTGCAAAAGGCGGATCAAGCCAGATCTTACGGCACTGATTACAACATGCATGTACTGGGCAATATAGTGTCCGAAGAACCTGACTTGCGCATGGTTGCGATGAAGATTGCTTTCGGCGAAGGCGACGCAGGCATAGTCTATGTTTCAGACGTAACCAGGGATATGGAAAATAAAGTAAGAACGATCGCCATTCCAGACCAACTGAATGTCATAGCCGAATATGGCATTGCCATCGTCAAAAGCAATACACATCCCGAAGCTGCCAAAGCATTTCATAGCTTGTTGCTATCGCCTAAAGGACAAGCGATTTTCTCCAAGAACGGATTTCAGCCGGCTCAGACAAAATAACCAGCCGCGATATTCATAACATGAGCCAGTTAAACGTACCGGCAGTTGATAGCGGTGGTCGACTACCGGAAAACTGGATCGTTGTGTCCGCTGCCACCAGCCTGCAATATTCATTTCTGGAGGCGGCAAAGCTGTTTGAGCGCGATCATCCGGGGACGAGGATCCTCTTTAACTTCGCAAGCAGTAACCAGCTTGCCAACCAGATTGAGCAAGGGGCGCCTGTCGATGTCTTTGCATCCGCCGACATGTCTATTTTAAATCGATTAGCCGACAATAATATGATCACGGAAAATTCCGTGATGGCCAAAAATAAATTGACCGTGATTGTTTCGAAGAGCTCCAGCATGGAAATTGAAGGCCTGGCCGATCTGGCAAAGAAGAGGGTGCGACTCATTATTGCCGGCAGTCAGGTACCTGCGGGTCGCTATGCGCGCCAATTCTTGCATAAGATGGATCAAACCGGATCTTACGGGTCTGATTACAGCTTGCGCGTTCTGGACAATATAGTGTCCGAAGAGCCGGACTTGCGAATGATCGCGGTGAAGGTTGCTTTCGGCGAAGGCGACGCAGGCATAGTCTATGTTTCAGACGTAACCAGGGATATGGAAAACAAAGTAAGAACGATTGCCATTGCGGACCCATTGAATGTCATCGCCACCTATGGCATTGCAATCGTCAAAAGCAGCGCTCATCCCGAAGCTGCCAAAGCGTTTTACAGCTTGTGGCTATCGCCTAAAGGACAAGCGATTTTCACCAAGAACGGATTTCAGCCGGCGCTGACAACATAACCAGCCGCGATATTGCATACATGAGCCAGTTAAAAAACGTACCGGCTGTTGACAACGGTGAACGCCAACCAGAAAGCTGGGCCAGAGAACGGCCCGCTATTGCGTCTTATTTGTTCAAGGGAGGTGCGGGACTGATTGCCGTGGTAACGGTACTGTTTCTGGTCATTCCGCTAGCATGGCTATGCCTGTGGCCTACGGCGGATGATCTCATCGTGGCCACGCTTAGCCCGATGTTATGGGACGCGATGAAAATCAGCTTCATTACTTCGACCCTTTCCACTTTTCTAGTGATCGGTTTCGGCGGCGTTCTCGCATTCATGTTGGCAAGATTCCAGTTCCGCGGAAAAATGATCGTCGATACCCTGGTCGATTTGCCGATGGTATTGCCACCGATGGTCACAGGTTTGGCCTTGCTCATGCTGTTTGGCCGCAATGGCCCGATTGGCGGCTGGCTATCGGCGCACGGATTGGCACTGCCTTTCACCGTGGCCGCTGTCGTGCTTGCGCAGGTGTTCGTTTCTTTGCCATTTTTTATACGGGCCGCGCGGGCCGGATTCGAGAGCGTGGATCGGCGGCTCGAGACTGCCTCATTGCTGCTTGGCGCATCCAAGGCACGCACTTTTATTCAAATCACGGTCCCGCTGGTTTGGCCGACGCTGCTTGCCGGTGCCATACTGGCATGGGCCCGCTGTCTGGGAGAGTTCGGCGCAACCATAGTCTTCGCCGGAAATTTCCAGGGTGTCACACAGACGATGCCTTTGGCGATTTTCGAAGCCTTGCAAGTCAACCTCAATGTCGCGATCGCCCTGTCTATCGTACTGCTGCTGGTCTCATTTTGCTTGGTTATGCTGTTGAAATTTGTGATCGGACGAGCGGTAGTCACCCATGCTTAAAGTATCGGCACGAAAGAAACTGCGCGATTTTTCGATAGATGTGGATATCTGCATTGCAAGCCATGTCGCCGTCATGCTCGGCCCCAGCGGGCACGGGAAAACGATGGTGTTGAATATGATAGCGGGAATCACACGGCCGGATGATGGCAAGATCAGCGTCGGCAATACGCTGCTTTTTGATTCCAGCAAAGGCATCAACGTCGGAATGGAAAAACGCAACATTGGCTTTGTATTTCAGGACTATGCGCTTTTCCCCCATTTTTCTGTTTTTGAAAACGTGGCCTACGGATTAAAAGCCCGCGGACTGCCTGCAGCCGAAATTCAGTTGCGCGTAATGCGGGAATTGGAGCGTCTGGCAATTGCGAACCTCCAGAATGAAATGCCTGCGCGATTGTCCGCCGGTCAGCGCCAGCGCGTCGCATTGGCCCGCGCGCTGGTCATTGATCCGTGCCTGCTACTGATGGACGAGCCTTTAAGTGCACTGGACATGCAGCTTCGATCTCGCGTTCGTAGCGAACTCAAGGAGTTGTTGCGCCAATTGGAAATTCCGACAATTATCGTTACCCATGATGTGCTTGATGCGATTGGTTTGGGAGGCACGGTGATGGTGCTGGAACATGGACGCATCGCTCAACAGGGAAGCTACGAGGACTTACTTGCGGCCCCAGCCTCCCGATTCGTTGCAGAATTTGTCGAGTCAAATGCCTATACCGGGAACGTAAAGTCGATTGATGAACATGGCGATGCCATTCTCACCTTGGAGAACGGATTGGAAATTAGCGCCATCCTGGAAGAATCCTATAGCGATACGATCCTCATTGTGATTCACCCCTGGGATGTTACATTACAGAAAACTGCGGAGGGGGCAGTCCGAAATATGTTGAAAGGTAAAGTTTTAAGCATATCCCCATTGCGCGACCGGGTGCGGGTCACGGTTGATTCCGGCATCCGGATTACCGCCGAAATTACGCGGCCGTCTCTGGAGAAGTTACGCTTAAAGGAAGGCGATGAAGTTTATGCCGGATTCAAGACTATGTCAGTTCGAGTTTTCCCTTTGGAGAACAGAAAACTTTGGAGAGGGACTTAGTCCGAAATATCTTGAGCGGAATGAATGCAGTATATACAGTTTTCCCGGCCGCCTCTGGTGGCTATACTTAAATGAAGACGATCACGTATATGCCGGATTTAAGGCAATGGCAGTTCGCATATTTTTTATAAAATAACATAGAATTGTAACCGGCATGATTTTGGGATCTGCAAATTATGGACACTGAAAATTTACCCGAGTTGACGGAATTCGAGCGGCAGATGTATGCGCGCCAACTACAGCTGCCAGAATTTGGGATGACTGAGCAGCGTAAATTGAAAGCCGCTACGGTGATGCTTTCCCGCGTCGGCGGACTGGGTGGTACCGTGGCAATACTGCTCGCACGTGCAGGAATAGGCGGGCTGGTTCTTGCGCATGGCGGGGTCATTGAAACCGAAAATCTGAATCGAATGTTCTTGGCATACCGTGAACATTTGGGTCGACCTCGCAGTGAAGTGTTTCGGGAAACATTGCTGCGAATCAATCCGGATCTAAAGATTGTAGCCATCAACGAGAATGTTACGAAACAGAATGTAGTGAGCCTGACAACGCAAGCAGACATCATCGTCGATAGCGCCCCTGAATTCGACGAGCGTTATCTGATGAATCGGGAAGCCGTTCGTCAAAACAAGCCCCTGATAATGGCAGCGATGTCCGGACTGGAAGGATATGTGACCACCATCCTGCCCGGTAAAACACCCTGCCTCTCATGCCTTTACCCGGAGCCGCCGGAATATTGGGATGTATTGGGATTTCCCGTTTTTGCTGCCAGTGCGACATTGGTGGCATCGGTTGCTGCCATGGAGGTCATCAAGCTTATAACCGGACACGGTGAAACGCTCGCAGGCCAGTTGCTGTATTGCGATCTGTCGACGAACGTTTTTCAACGCATGCAGATTGAGCGACGCGCTGACTGTGCGGTATGCCGGGAAAAATGAAAAATGGTCAAAGATAAATCCGCGCTCAATGTACCTGATAAAGTACTGACCGTTTTGGGCGGGCGAGTGAAGAACATTCTGTGCTTCCTTGATCCGGCAACAAATTCCACTCGTAATTTGCAGGTGGCGCGCCGAGCGGCTGCCCAGTATGCAACCCGGCAGCACAACCCTCTTGATTGCTAATGGAGAACACAATGGCTACCGTTTATATCCCGACACCCCTGCGCAAATTTACCAATAACAAGTCTCAAGTTGTATTGGGATCCGGAACCGTCGCATCGCTATTTTCCGAATTGGAGAACAGTTGCCCAGGCGTTAAAACCCAACTCTATAATGCTGATGGCACGATTAAACGCTATATCAATATATTCGTAAACGGGAAGGATATTCGTAACCTTGCCGGTCAGGAAACCGTTGTTGAAGATCGGGATGAAATTTACATAGTGCCGGCAATGGCAGGAGGTTGAGCTTTCAATCATACGCATCATGCTTTGGGCTAACGGTTCCCAATTTTTCCGGAGAGAATTAATGTCTGGTACCAATTGGCAGCTCTTGATCAGTTTTTTAAAGCTTGAATCGCTAAGCTTTGGCGGTAGACCAGTTGCGATTTCAATGATGCAGCAAGAGTTGACGGAAAACACGGCGCTCACTGGAAAAGAATTTTCTGGAGGATAGGCATTGGGATATTCTTTACCCGGATCGACCATCTCCAACCTGGCCATTTATACCGGTTTAAAGCTGGGGGTTCACAGCTGCGACGATCGCAGTGGTCGCTGCAATAATGCCGTCCGTTATTATCATGGGCAATTCTTCTTTCCGGGCTGGTGGGAGTCTTGATATATCGCTGACTATAATGCCCGCACCGGATGCCCAACGGCATTGGTCATGAAACAAATGATGCACGCGCTATTCCCTACAATTCGAGCGGAATCAAACAATTTCTGCTGTTAATATTTTAGCCTGCTATGATAGAAGCTCTCGCTAATTTGTTAAGGAAACACCGAATAAGTCTACCCGATAATGGTTTGATGCGTTAAAGGCACAACCCATTCAATGAAGGTGAAGAGATGAAACAACAGACACTGGCAACAAACGGATTCGAGGCATACCGGAAGACGACGCGCAAAGCG
>JANXXX010000015.1 GCA_025350405.1 Gallionella sp. | reverse complement strand
ATGACACGGTGCGTATATATGACGCGCCGCCATTCATGTCATTACTGGGAGAAAATTCCTGATGTGCCATGATGTAATCGTTGGATTTAGACTGGGTTTGCAGACTAACCGGACGCGAATTGTTTTGCTGCATCGCCAGTTGCGGGTTGGTTTCCGGAGTGATTTGCACCGACATCCAGGCCACCACACCCAGAGCCATTAATGAAGCGGCAGCGGAAAGAGCGATGTTGCGTACCTTCTGGGTGATGCCGCGGGTGCGGGGCGCCAGGACGGTCGGCTCCCGCTGCATCAGTTCACGCACACGACCACTGATATCGCGATGGATGTACTCGGGCTGACGCAGCACATCGCCGATCAGATGGTAGACAGCCCAGTCTCGGTGCGCTTCCGAATCCCGTTTGAGGCCATTGAACAAGGCCTCCGTTTCGTCCTCGAACAATTCACCATCCATCAACGCCGAAATATTATTTTTCATGATTACCACCGATTACCTTTACTGGTTTCCAATAAGGGGCGCAGATTTTCCGCAATAGCTTCACGCGCCCTGAATATCCTAGAACGAACTGTCCCGACCGGACAATTCATCACACTGGCGATCTCTTCATAACTTAAGCCCTCGATTTCCCGCAATGTCAAAGCACTGCGCAAGTCCTCAGGCAACTGCTGCAACGACGACTGCACCACATCGACAACCTGTTTGCTCATGAGTTCATTTTCCGGGGTGCTAACTTCATGCAACAACCCGATATCCTCATAGGATTCAGCTTCCTCTGCATCAAAAGGCGTGCTGGTCGGCGCTCGCCGCTTGTTCGCCAGCAGGTGATTCTTCGCCGTATTGATGCCGATGCGGTACAGCCAGGTGTAAAATGCGCTTTCGCCACGGAAACCGGGCAAGGCGCGGTATGCCTTGATAAACGCATCTTGCGTCACATCCTCGGCCTCCGCCGGATCACGCACAAAGCGGGAAATGAGCCGCCCGAGCTTGCGTTGGTACTTGGATACCAGCAAATCAAAGGCATGCTTATCGCCGCGCTGAACGCGCTCTACCAGCTGCTGATCGACATCTCGGTCTGTCATCCCTGACTATTCCAATTATTATTGTATCCTTACGCTGCAAGTATAACCGCTCCACCCCATCCACGTCAGCTATCAAAAGGCATAACTAAAAACTTGGCTGGTGTTGTTTATTAACCTGGCCGGATAGCCAAGGGTTGCATCGGAAAACCGTAGGCATAATTTCATGCAAGGATCGCGAAATTACTCCCAGCAAATCATTGCTTATGTCGCCTGTCTGCTATAGTCCTAATCCAAACTCATAGACCGAGAATCGAATTGCTGCAATTTGACACGCTGATTATCGGCAGTGGCTTGGCCGGACTGACGCTGGCCATCAAGCTGGCCGAGCACCAAAAGGTTGGGCTGATTACCAAAAAATCCTTGCTGGATGGTGCAAGCGGCCAGGCTCAAGGTGGCATTGCCGCTGTATTATCCGGCGAAGACTCGCTGGATGCACACATCCAGGACACCTTGACCGCCGGCGCCGGCCTGTGCGATGAAGCCACCACCCGCTATGTGGTCGAGCATGGCAAAGCCGCCATTGATTGGCTGATAGCGCAGGGCGTTCCTTTTACCAAGGACATATCCAACGATATGGGCTATCACCTCACCCGCGAAGGAGGGCATAGCCGCCGTCGCATCATACATGCAGCCGATGCGACTGGCCACGCCGTGCAGGAAACTCTCTCCGCACGCGTGTTGGGTCATCCGAACATCACGGTACTGGAACACCATATGTCGGTTGATTTGATCACCGGCAAGAAACTGGGCCGGCAGGATAATCGCTGCTATGGTGTTTATGCTCTCAATAACCTGAGCGACAAAGTCATCACCATCTCCGCGCAAAACACCATTTTGGCAACCGGCGGAGCGGGCAAGGTCTATCTCTATACCACCAACCCCGACACGGCGACAGGTGATGGCATCGCGATGGCCTGGCGCGCCGGTTGCCGCGTAGCCAACATGGAGTTCGTCCAGTTCCATCCGACTTGTTTGTATCACCCTCACGCAAAATCTTTTTTAATCAGTGAGGCGGTGCGCGGCGAAGGCGGCATTCTGAAGCTGCCCGATGGAACGCGTTTCATGCCTGACCATGATGAGCGAGCGGAACTTGCTCCACGCGATGTGGTAGCCAGGGCGATAGACTTCGAGATGAAAAAACACGGGCTGGACTGCGTGTATCTGGATATCTCGCATCAGTCGGTCGAGTTTCTGCAGGAACATTTCCCGACCATTTATGCGCGTTGCCTGTCACTGGGCATCAACATCAGCAAAGAACCGATCCCGGTGGTTCCTGCAGCGCATTACACCTGCGGCGGTGTCGTCGCCGACCTGCACGCACGTACCGATGTAGAAAACCTGTACGCAGT
Source organism: Gallionella sp. (assembly GCA_025350405.1). GTDB lineage: Bacteria > Pseudomonadota > Gammaproteobacteria > Burkholderiales > Gallionellaceae > Gallionella. The sequence continues at coordinate 16,629 of JANXXX010000015.1, read as the reverse complement.
GGGTGAGACTGCCTACAGCGGCTTGCACGGGGCCAATCGGCTGGCCAGCAATTCGCTGCTGGAATGCCTGGTGTTCGCGGATGCCGCAGTTCGCGACATCTTGAACAAGCCTTGCCAAGCATCCCCTCCCCTTCCTGCCTGGGATGAAAGCCGCGTGACGGACGCGGACGAGCAAATCGTCATCTCGCACAACTGGGCTGAATTACGGCACTTCATGTGGGACTACGTGGGCATCGTGCGCACCAACAAGCGCCTGCAGCGTGCGCAACACCGTATCCAGTTATTGCAGGACGAAATCGACGAATATTACGCCAACTTCCATATCAGTTCGGATTTGCTGGAGCTGCGCAATCTGGTGTTGAACGCAGAATTGATTGTGCAAAGCGCCCTGTTGCGCCACGAAAGTCGCGGCCTGCATTTCAGCAAGGACTACCCGGAAACACTGCCTAACCCACAACCAACTGTTCTTTCTCCGGGCTATAACCATAACCGATCACTTGGCAGCTTGCTGCCTTAGTGGGATGGCTATAACCAACCACTAAGCAACCGTCTTCTGGTTGCTTATAACCAGCCACTTGGTTGCCGTCTTTGGGCAACCTAGTGGAATGGCTAGTAGCTTTACCAGTGGGGATGGCTAGCAGTTCCACCAGTTGTTTCATCAGCGGTAACATCAGGCAAACTTCAGGTGAACGCATAACTCACGGAATGCACCTGCGCCCAGCGCATCCGGGAAGATAACGCGGCAAACCAGCAGGCGATGCCCTTCCTGCCTCACGCACAACACGATGAAATACGGGCTAACGACGGTCTTGTTTGCGACTTGGCCGAGGAAGCTGTATCCAGCCTGGACGGTAACCGACACACTATCTTGATTGAGCGAAATTTCCCGCCATGAATTGGGGAGGAGCAGCAAAACGTCACGCGCCAAATAATAAAACAGGCTCAGAAAAATCAACAGGAACATCACCAGCTTGACCGGCACGGACATGGCAGTCGCATACAGCACAGCCGCGACTATGATATGCAACAGTGGCAGCGATACTGCAAAGCATAGCGAAGGTTTAATCGGGTACTGCAAAACCACTGCGCTTTGCATGTTTTTAGAGACTTGATATTTGAAACGAAAAAATCAGAACACAAAAAACGAGAAAATTCCCAACAACACCAACAGCACAACAATAATCAACAGCCAATTCCCGCCACTAGATTGAGCCGGAAGTTCCGCCAAGCTCCGATGTGCGGTAGGGCGAGGTTGGGTAGGAGATGCGGCAACGGCAGCCAAGGCAGCCCGCCCAGCCTGATCAATTGATTCCGCGCTCGGGCGCGCCATGTTGAAAGTTTTGGACAGCTCGTCAACATCTTCACTGGAGGCAGTCAGGGCAGCCAACCTCATGGTCGCGACCGCCGAATCAAATGCTTTAGATAATCTGATCTGCGATGCCGATTTAATCTCTTCCTCGCCCCCCCCCATCCGCCCGGTAATCTCGATGGTATCCGGCAACTTTCTCTCGCCACCAACGGGAGACTTCGTTAAATCCACCTGTTGATCGAAACGCGGCAAGCTATCGCGACAAGTGCGTAAATCAGCAGCAAAGTCCTTGGCGTTCTGGTAACGATCCTCTACCCCCTTGGCCAACGCCTTGGCTACGATGAAGTTGACCATTTCTGGCACAGCCGGATTCAACATATTGGGTGGTACTGGAACTGCATTCAGGGTCTGGTACATGATGGCGTTGACATTCTCTCCATTAAAAGGAGCCTGCCCGGTCAGCATTTCGTAGAGCATCACGCCCAGAGAGAAAACATCCGAACGCTGATCTATCGTCTTGCCCATCACCTGCTCGGGCGACATGTATTTTGGCGATCCAAGCACCATCCCTGTTTGTGTGCGTACTGACGCGGAAGCCATGCGTGCGATGCCGAAATCGGTGATTTTTGCGTGCCCATCACGTATCACCATGATGTTCGAAGGCTTGACATCGCGATGCACAATGTCATGTTCGTGTGCGTAAGCCAATCCTTGTGCCACTTGGGCCACGATGCTCAACACTTGGTCAACGGGCAATAATGTGCCCTCATTCATAATGTCGCGTAACTCGCGGCCTTCGAGGAACTCCATGGCTATATAGGCAATATCGCCACTTTTGCCCACATCATAAATGGTCACGATATTCGGATGATTGAGACGCCCGGCCGCCTTGGCCTCCTGATAGAAGCGCCCTTCATATTCTTCTTTTTCATCCAAGGCAAGACTGAGGTTGATAGTCTTGATTGCAACCACGCGATCAATCAGCGGATCCCTGGCCTTGTAGACGACACCCATCGCGCCTTGACCAAGTTCGCCAAGCACCTCATAGCGCCCCAGCTGGCTAATCATTGCGCGCACCAGAGTAAGTTTTTATTGCCATGTTCATTTGTATAACTCGATAGCCATGCAAACTTTCACTAATTACAAAGGTTGGGTTTGATATGCACCGTCTTGCCTGAATAGAGTTCGACACTTTGCGTAAAAATGCCCCTGCTTGTGTGACTCACAATCACCGTATGCTTACCCGGCGAAACCATGATGGTTAATGGCAGAGAACCAACTCTGCCTTTCCTGATACCATCAATGAACACTTCTGTTCCTTCCACACAAGCAACCGAAATATAGGAGCCTGCTCTACCACTTGATGTCACAACGGGCGCATTACTCTTGGCGTCATCCTGATTGATTATTTTTGCCTGACTCTCTGAATGTTTGGGTTTGGGTTTAGGTTTATCCTGATGACTGCCTTTAAGTTTATCCCTGTGGGTTTCTTTCGCATTATTGCTCTCCACATTATTCTTAATCTCCGGTATTGGCACAACCTGGGAATGCGCTGGAATTGCGCCTGGTGTCTCAATACTGAAACCTGCCGGAACAGATGCCGCAGGAGCAACCGCTAAACCAGGTTGAGTTATTTTTACCGTCTGCTCGCCCATCCCGGTTGGCACAGCAGGAGTTTCACCATGCCGCGTCAAACTAGCCAGGATCCCGATAAAAAGCAGCAAGGGTATAGTAATGACTGCGACATACAGGGAGCGCTGACTGAAATCCGCCTGCTGAAAACGAATAACCATCAGATCAATCCAGGCATCCAGCCTTGCAGCGACCGAACGCCAAATCACCTCGGCGCGCTGCATTGATCCGGACAATGCGCTTTCAGTCCGTTCAGGGTTCACCGGCCTGATTGTTCCGCGATACTTCGTTTTATCGCCTGGATAACCTATCGCATACACCTCATGTTCACGCACGTGCTTGTCGGTGCGAGAGCCTTGATAATGAAACATGCCGGCATACTGGGGAGAAAGGCGCGAGACCGCATCGTAGTAAGAACGCGACACGAGTATCTGGGCGGCATCCGCAAAACCCATTACACGCTGCGCGACGTTGATTCCATCGCCCACGATATTGGGCTGACCGTTGATGTCTCTGACCAGGCGAACCGGCCCTAAATTGATTCCCATACGCACCAGCAGCGGGGGATCCACATTCGGATTTTCGGCGAGCAAACTTTCGCGCAAACTGAGCGCTGCTTTTAATGCGTCTTCAACATCACCGAGAAAATTGATAGCCGCGCCATCGCCAGTATCCAGAATGATCCGGTCGGTCAAAGGCACATCGCGAATAGCGGCGGAAAGATAGCTGTTAAACCTGTCCTTCAGCGAAATTTGCCCCGCCACAGGTTTCTTGGAATATTCCACAATATCCAAGAACAGCACTCCACACATAATGGTCTTGTTGCCGCGTTCTTCCATTCAAATATCCAGTATGCCTGCGTCCGCCGTTATCTCAATGCTTCGGCTGTATTATTAGCCGAACAACTCTTATAGATTCTAGTGGTAGTCAACGTTTTACACCAGTTTTACTTTTCTTTGCGCTGATTGGATTGCTACGTCTGGCACCTCTCGCTGCGACGGCAGTATGGCGTCCAGTCATGGTTTTTTCTGATTGTGCCTGCACAGATTGGCGAGGGGCTTGCGAGTCCAGCACCACTTCACCGCTGTCCGCGGTAATTCCGACCCAATCCAGCACCTGCGCCACTTCCCCTTCACCCAATTCGGCGGTCATGCCTCGCTTCAAGCGCGGCGGCAGATTGATTATACCGAAGCGCACGCGCATCAACCGGCTCACCGGCAGCCCCAGCGCATCGAAGGTGCGGCGCACCACACGATTGCGGCCTTCCTTGAGCATCACGCGATACCAATGATTAAAGCCTTCGCCCCCTTCATCAAGCAACTTTTCAAACTTCACCAAGCCATCTTCCAATTCAACGCCCTGCTTGAGCGCCTGATCCATCTGCGCTTCCGTCATCTTACCTTGCACGCGCACCGCATATTCGCGTTCGACTTCAAAACGCGGGTGCATCAAGCGGTTCGCCAACTCACCGGAGGTGGTAAAAATCAGCAGCCCACTGGTATTAAAATCCAGTCGTCCGATCGCAATCCATTTTTGACCGCGCAATTTGGGTAATTTGTCGAACACGCTGGCGCGATTCTCGGGATCATCCCGGCTGACGATTTCACCTTCGGGCTTGTGGTACAGCAACACTCGCGCGACCTGCTCCCGTTCGCCCACACGTATGGTGCGCCGCTCCGCCTTCACCAAATCGCCTTCGACCACCCGCATCCCCAGTGTGGCCGGTTCGCCGTTCACACTCACGCGCCCGGCAGCGATCCATTCTTCCATCATGCGCCGCGAACCGAACCCGGCCTGGGCTAACACCTTCTGTAATTTCTCACCCAGCAACTTTGCATCAGTTGATAGCTCGTCATCCGGTTTTACGCCAGCAATAATTGTCTGTGGAACAGCCTTTTTATTCTTGTTCATGCCGATACCTCGTGCCGCTCCAGCACGGCTTGCGCCAGCGTCCCACTATCCACTTGCTCCAATTCCCCTCCTACCGGCAAGCCGCGCGCAATGCGCGACACCTTAACATCCCGTGATTGCAGCAATGTTGCCAAATAATGCGCCGTAGCATCGCCCTCCACGGTGAAGTTGGTCGCCAATATCACCTCAGCCAGTTTTCCTTCATGGGAATGTTCCTGTACACGCTTGACCAATCGATCCAGATGCAACTCTTTTGCGCCTATCCCATCCAGCGGAGATAGCCTCCCCATCAACACGAAATACAGACCACGATAACACTGTGTTTGTTCCATCATCAGCAAATCGGCAGGCATCTCGACCACGCACAATAAACCGGCATCGCGTTTGGGTGATGCACATAAAGCACACACCTCATGCTCGGAGAAATTATTGCACTTGCTGCAGTGCTGGATGTTGCTGGCAGCCAGCTCCAGCGCTTGCGCCAGATGCAAAGCGCCAGCGCGATCCCGCTGCAATAAATGGTAAGCCATACGCTGCGCCGACTTTGGCCCTACGCCCGGCAAGCAGCGCAACGCGGCAATCAGGTCTTCCAGATGGGATGGCATCACCAGTTGGGACGCAATCATCAGAATGGCAACTTCATCCCTGGCGGCATGCCGGCACTGAAGGCACTCATGCGCTGCTGGGTGGTGGCTTCCACTTTCTTCATCGCATCGTTCAGCGCCAGCACGATCAAATCTTCCAGCATCTCCTTGTCGTCCGACAACACGCTGTCATCCAGCGTCACCCGGCGCACTTCATGTCCGCAAGTCATGGTCACTTTCACCATGCCGGAGCCCGCCTGGCCTTCCACTTCCACAGTCGCCAACTCAGCCTGCGCCTTCTGCATGTTCACCTGCATCTGCTGCGCCTGCTTCATCAAGCCGCCCAATCCGCCCTTCATCATCTTCTCGTCCTCCTAAACTTGCGGTCCTAAATTCACTGCCTTAAACCTGTTGTATAGATTTAATCGATTCGGGCACCAGAGTAGCGCCAAACTCCGATTGCGCCTCGCGCACAAAGCTATCCTGTGCAATCGAGTCACTCGCCTGCTGCTGCTTGAGTTGCTTGCCCTGATGTTCTATCACTGCGGGCGTCGCTGCTTCAGCTTTTCCCAACACGATATTCAGCTTCATCGGCTTGGCAAAATAATCACTCAATGCCGCCTGTAATTTTTCTGTTGCCATCTTGTTGGTCTGAAAATGTTTATGTTCTTGCGACAAACACAACGTGATCTGTCCATCTGAAAAATTCTGCAGCACACAATGCTTCGCCAACTGCTGAGCCATGCCTTGCACGTTCAATTGCGTCAACAGCACACCCCAGTCATGGTTGCCTGAGACTGCCTCGTTGCCGGCATAAGATGCTACGGATGTCTGCTCGATTTTTTCTGGCGGTGTGACTTTACTGGCAACCGCAGCCGGTTTCGCGACTGATCGAGCCTCAGTCGGAGCGGCTATTGCCACTACACCAGTTCTGGCCGGTGCAAACGCCAACATGCGCAGCAACGTCATGGTAAAGCCGGCGTATTCATCCGGAGCCAGATCAATCTCATCACGCCCGTGGATAGCGATCTGATAAAACAATTGCACCTCTTCCGCTGTGTATACCTGCGCGAATTCCAGCAAGCGCACACGTTCCGGCTCATCGTCGGCAATCGCTTGCGGCACGGTCTGCGCCAGCGCGATACGATGCAGCAACGTGGCCAACTCCTGCAAAGCCGCATCGAACGCCACACTGCGCACAGCCATGTTGTCGGCAATTGCCAGCAGCGCGACACCATTCTTCTCCTGCAAAGCTGCCAGCAAATCGAACAGGTAACCCTGGTCTATCGCACCCAGCATGGTACGCACCACCGCCTCTTCCACCTTGCCGGCGGAAAAAGCAATCGCCTGGTCGAGCAAGCTCAGCGCATCGCGCATGCTACCCTGCGCAACGCGCGCAATCAACGCGATCGCTCCCGGTTCAAAATCGATTTGCTCCTGCCCCAGCACATATTGCAAGTGTGTCGAGATCAAGCCTGGCGGCAGCTGCTTTAAATTGAATTGCAGGCAACGCGACAACACCGTGACCGGAATCTTTTGCGGGTCAGTGGTAGCAAGAATAAATTTCACATGCCCAGGCGGTTCTTCCAGCGTCTTCAACATCGCGTTGAAGGCCGACTTGGAGAGCATATGCACTTCGTCGATGATGTACACCTTGAAACGCCCGCTGCTCGGCGCATACAGCGCGCTTTCCAGCAGTTCGCGCATGTTGTCGACTTGCGTGTTGGACGCAGCATCCAACTCGATCAGGTCGATGAAACGTCCGCTGTCGATCTCCTTGCAGGCGCTACACTCCCCGCACGGCGTGGCAGTGATGCCGGTCTCGCAATTCAGCGACTTGGCAAAGATACGCGCGATGGTGGTCTTGCCGACCCCGCGCGTACCGGTAAAAAGGTAGGCATGATGCAGCCGATTCTGCGTGAGTGCATTGCTGAGTGCGCGGACGACATGCTCCTGCCCCGCCAGTTGCGCGAAGGTCTTAGGACGCCATTTGCGGGCTAGTACCGTGGTAGCTGACAAGATTGGGCCAATTTAAAAGGTGTATGGGAAACATCCATAAACGCTGGCAAGGACACTTCAAATTTGAGGCCCGTTCGCCCTGAGCCAGTCGAAGGGTGAATCGACCACCGCAGCTGTCGTGCTAGCTTTGCATAGCCAACGACTAGGCTGGCAAACAACGCCAGCAAGTCGCTGGTTAAAACCTGACCTAAAACTGAACGATACATCATCGTGCACTCACTCCAATAAGGAGGCGAGCCTTACCCCGGCACTTGCATAAGTAGCTGTGGCTGCTTCCTTCCGGACCTGACCAGGTTCACTACGCTGCAATGCGGGGAGACCCGCCAATTCGTAAATTCTGTACTGCGGACAACCAGCGCTGCATGATAGTCGAATTGACCGGCAAAATCCATGTTGAATCTGGACTACCAGTGGTACATCCCTGATTACTCAGTTCAACAATGATACTGCCGATGCAGATATCTCAATACATCTACGAAAGTCGGGGAAGTTCACACCAATAAACATTCCTTTTTTTCATTTCACCGACTTCACAGGAATCGCCCCAACCCGCCCACTCCACTTCGCCGGGCCAATCTCGTGTACCGAGCAACCGTTGCTATCCACGGCGACGGTGACCGGCATGTCTTCCACTTCGAATTCGTAGATCGCTTCCATGCCGAGGTCGGCAAAGGCGACGACTTTGGATTTCTTGATGGCCTGTGCGACGAGGTAGGCTGCGCCGCCAATAGCAATGAGGTACACCGCACCATGTTTCTTGATCGACTGGATCGCAACTTTGCCGCGCTCGGCCTTGCCTATCATGCCGATCAGGCCGGTCTTCTCCAGCATGGTGTCGGTGAATTTATCCATGCGCGTCGCGGTGGTCGGCCCGGCGGGCCCGACGACTTCGTCGCGCACCGGATCGACCGGGCCGACGTAGTAGATGAAGCGCCCGTTGAAATCCACCGGCAGCTGCTCGCCTTTGGCCAGCATCTCGACCATGCGTTTGTGCGCGGCATCGCGTCCGGTCAATAATTTTCCGTTCAGCAGCAATGTCTCGCCCGGCTGCCACTTGGCGATGTCGGCGCGCGTGATGGAGTCGAGGTTGACGCGGCGCGCATCCGGCGATGGCTTCCAGTGCACGTCGGGATAGTCCTCGATCTTCGGAGGCGTGAACTGAGCGGCACCGCTGCCGTCCAGTTCGAAATGGATGTGTCGTGTCGCGGCACAGTTGGGAATCATCGCGATGGGCTTGGATGCCGCGTGCGTAGGATAATCGAGTATCTTCACATCGAGCACCGTGGTCAGCCCGCCCAGCCCCTGCGCACCAATGCCGAGCGCGTTGACTCTGTCACAAATCTCGATGCGCAATTCCTCGATGCGATTCTGCGCGCCGCGCGCCTTGAGGTCGGTCATGTCGATGGGTTGCATCAATGACTCTTTCGCCAGCAGCATCGCCTTCTCCGCCGTGCCGCCGATGCCTATGCCCAGCATGCCCGGCGGACACCAGCCCGCGCCCATGCCGGGCAACTGGCCCACCACCCACTCGACCACATCATCGCCAGGATTGAGCATCGCGAAGCGTGCCTTGTTCTCCGAGCCGCCGCCCTTGGCGCCGATGCGCACGTCCACCTTGTCGCCGGCAACGATCTCGAAATGCACCACGGCGGGCGTGTTGTCGCGGGTGTTCTTGCGCTTGCCCGCCGGGTCGGAAACGATGGAAGCGCGCAGCACGTTGTCCGGCAGCAGATAAGCTTTGCGCACGCCTTCGTTCACCATGCCGGTGATATCCATCGTCGCGCCTTCCCAGCGCACGTCCATGCCGACGCGCACAAATGCGACGACGATGCCGGTGTCCTGGCAGACCGGCCTATGTCCCTGCGCACACATGCGCGAGTTGGTGAGTATCTGCGCCATCGCGTCTTTTGCTGCTGGCGATTCCTCGCGCTGATAGGCATCCGCTAGCGCATGGATGTAATCCGCCGGATGATAATAGGAAATGAATTGCAGCGCGTCGGCGATGCTGGCTATGAAATCCTGCTGGCGTATGACAGTCATGACGAACCCAATGTTAAAGTGGTTGAGATGATTATGTGAATCAATGAACACAGCGTCAATCCAGGCAGAATGATACCACCGCCCCGATGCATGCTCTAAATCAGCGCTGCTTCAATATTCGAAATGCAGGCGCATGCCGTATATTTCCACCGGCCCACGGTCAGCGTTATAAGCGGGATTCTTGATGTACTGATAGTCCGCGGTTAGCCATGCATATCCGGTCAAATTCCAGTTGTAGTAACTCTCAAAGATTGTTTCCGGGCGATAGTGCAATGCGCCGTCGCCGATGAAGAATGAAATCCCGCCTGCTTGCAGGTAGTCGCGTCTATCCCGGGATAAGGCGTTGCCCAGCAGCGCGAGTCCAACGGTGTCTTGTGCGCGCCCCCACTTTGCCCCCTTGAGCGAAATACCGCCTGCGATGGAGCTATCCACCTCGGTGAAGGCCAGCGTTTCAGTATGCCCGTCCGTCTGCATCGCGCGCAAGAAAGCACCGAGGTTTTCATTAATGGCTTGCTCGACATCTATGCCGAAACCATATTTGATCTGCTCGCGGTAGCGCACTTTAAAGATATCCGGGGCTGTCGCGGTGGCAAGGCCGTAGTTGATCGCATCGCGGTAATTCGCGAGTATGGCCCGGTTACGCCAACCCAGCAGCCGCACCTTGCCGGGTTGCCCGGCCAACTCGTGGCTATGCTCGATCTCCAGCTGGTCGCCGTAATGTTTAAAGAACTGGTAGTCCAGTTGCAACATGTTCGGGTCCCTGGGGCCCGTCATGCGCGCGAAACGAATCACCCATTCATCCTGGTACCATTCCCCGGCAATACCCCAGCCGAATCCCCGCGCATCGGCGGCGTAATCGTAGGAAGCATGGGTCATGTTAGACCAGTTCATGAACTGGGTGCGCGGGTCGTGGGCGTAAGTGTTATTGTCGAAAATATTCAGCGTCGAAAAATTTCCAAAGGTGAGCACAAAGCGATTCTTTTCCACCATAGCCGCCAGTTGATTCATGCCCGATGCGACTTTCTGGCTAGCGCCACCCAACCCCCAAGTCTGGCGCAGAAATAATTGCTGGCGATAAACGGTCGGATCGGTACCGGATGCACGCGTGATTTCGCCATTGCTGAAACCGCCCAAGCCGGTCAGGTTGGAAAACGCCACACCTTGGGTGATTTCCGGAACGAAATAAATCTCGCTGTTTTGTGAAGCACGCATGCCGAGAAAGGCATCTGTGGTGAAAGTGTAGCTATTCTCGGCATCGGGTGACAGGCTGTTGGCGCCCGAATAAGCCGCGTTAAAACCGGGCTTGTGTTGCCAGATGTATGTGGTCTGGAATTTTGCATTCCAGTTTTCCTGGTTTTTTTCTGGATTTTTTTCCGGGGTTGCTTCTTCTGCTTGCGCGAGGTGCGACAGCAAAGCGAGCAGAAGAAGTGTTCTTCGCATCAGGGTTTTTAGATTTTTCAAATAAGTGTTGAAAAGCTCCGCTATCTCTAAACCGGCCATGCCGACTCTGGGAGAATGTGGAATGTCCGACACCTTACATTCCAGCTCAAGTCGGTTGAGCCAGAAGAAAACAAATGCGCATGGCGGAGTAAATTTAAGCCTATAAAGGGATGTTAAAAATTGATTTGATTATCCAATTCCCGGGTTCTCCCAACCAGTCATGACCAACGCCGACATGAATGTCATGCCCGAAAATTTCGGAATCTGAGGTCAGATAAGTTTCCTGGCTTAGGCTCTTCATCTGATTGGTGCTTCCAAAATCAGCATAGTGTTCAATGTTAAGCCATGTTTTTTCCGTTGCCTTGCGGCTGACTTTGAGTGCTGGAGAAAAACCGGGAATATGGGAGTCGCCAGACAATGCAAAACCTACAATTGGATTTACTGTGAGATTCCAATCTGCAGATTTGTATCCTAGTATAGGACGAATCTCGAAGTTCCAGCGTTGTTCCGCAGTACGTATTGTGCTGGCGCCTAGCTCACCATTAATGCCCCAATAAAATCCCAGCTCCCGGTTGTCGCCGATATACTTCAGGCGCAATTTCGCCAATTCAGAAAACCAATTACCGTTGGCATCACGAATGACAGGAAGATAAAGCCCACCTTCCAGATTATTACTGAATCCGTAAGCAAATTCTGGCGTCATTCTGAAATTATGGTGCGCTGGGATCTCTCCGTCGTAGGCGGGAGTTTGGGTACCGGAAGGGACATAGTTCATGTGAATATCAACATTAAGCTCGCCTTCCTTGTTGATAGCTTCATCGTAGACTTGAATTTCGTCGGGGGATGCGGCCATTACTTCTGTACTTGCAACCATTGCCAACGCTAATAAACCTAATCTAAATTTATACATATAATTTTTTTCCCCGAATTGCCCGATTATTTATTGATGCCCCAGTTCTCCCCGAATGCTGCGGGCATATAGGAGCGAGCGGAAAACACTCTCCAGTAATGATTGGGATTCATGGTGCCATGAGAATAGCTTCTCATCACTTGGAGCAACCGCAGGCCGATGTGATGCTTTACCGCAGCATGCGAAAGATATCATATCTTAAAAAGTGCGGCAGTTTGTGAAATTTCAGGGGTCAACTAATCCAAGTTTGATTCGCGATCATGGGCAGAACTCTTCAGCGCACCATACCGCTTGACTACCCATAAATAGGCAGAGGGCAGCACTAGCAGGGTCAGCAAGGTGGCGCTGATCAGGCCGCCGATAACCACTACGGCGAGTGGCCGCTGCGTTTCTGCGCCTATGCTGTGCGACAAGGCCATCGGCAGCAGGCCGAACATCGCCAGCAAGCCGGTCATCAGCACCGTGCGCAAGCGCGACATTGCGCCATCGTGCACCGCCTGTTCGGGGGGGAGCCCCTCATCTATCAACTGATTGAATACCGTCACCATCACGACTCCATTGAGCACCGCCTGGCCGAACAGCGCGATGAAACCAATGGCGGCAGAAACCGACAAGGGTATGCCGGTGACAAACAACGCCACGATGCCGCCGATCAGCGCGAAGGGAATGTTGGCCACAATCAGCAATGCGCTCCTGAATGAGCCGAAGGCATCGAACAGCAATACAAAGATCAGCAGTATCGACAGCGGCACCACCACGGCCAGCCGCGCCATCGCGCGTTCCTGGTTCTCGAATTCCCCCGACCAGCCCATCGTAATGTCATTTGGAATCTTGACGTTCGCTTCTACCCGCGCCTTCATGTCGGCCACCACGCTACCCATGTCGCGCCCCTGGATGAAAATTCCAATGGAAACCACGCGCTGTCCATTTTCGCGCGCGATGTCCAATGCACCTAAAGTTTGTTTGAAGTGGGCGAGTTCATTGAGAGGAATTTGCGCACCGCTGGGGGTGGCAATCAGCAGATTGCCTAGCTTGTCGAGCGCACGATAAGGTTCGCTCAGGCGTACCACGACAGAAAAATGCCGCTCGCCTTCCCAAAGTTCTGTGGATGCCTTGCCAGCCAGCGCGGCTTCCACGGTATCCTGGATGTCGCCGATGTTGATGCCATAACGGGCCGCCGCATCGCGGTCTATGTCGATGACCTGTTGCGGCAACACGCCATCGCGGTCGATGAATGCCCGCGAAACTCCAGGCACGCTGGAAATTTGTTCGACGATGGAACGGCCGATGGAGCGCAGTTGTGTCAGATCATCACCCTGGACTTTGATGACGATTTGCCCGTCGATTTGCGAGATGCTTTCCAGCACGTTGTCACGGATAGGCTGGGAAAACGAGGTTTCGATGCCGGGTAATACCGATACCGCCTGATCCATCTGCTCGATGATGCGCGGCTTGTCCAAGCCCGGGCGCCAGGATGATTCGGGTTTGAGTTCCACAAAAAATTCACCGGAGTTGAATATCTTCGGATCGCTTCCGTCGTCGGGCCGTCCGAATTTGGAGATCACCGTGTTGACCTCAGGCACACTGCGCAAGGCTACACGTATCCGGTGTGCCGCCAGCTTTGCTTCGGACTGTGAAACAGAAGGAGGCAGGGACACGTTGACCCAGATCGATCCCTCGTCGAGCTCGGGCAGAAATTCTGTACCAAGGCGGCTGCCCAAAGCCAATGCAACCACCAACAGCAAGAGAGCCACACTCATCACCTTGCCGGGGCTGGCTATTGCCCATTTGAAAGCCGGTTCGTAGAGGCGCTTAAACCACAACAGCAAGCGGTTATCGTGGTGCGGGATGCGGTCGCGCAACAACCACAGGCATAGCAGCGGCACCAGCGTCAGCGACAAGATCAGCGAGCCGACCAGTGCCGAGGTGACCGAAAATGCCATCGGTGCGAAGATGCGGCCTTCGGCGCGTTGCAGCGTGAAGATGGGAATGTGCGCCGCGATGATCACCAGCATGGAGAACAGCGTGGGACGGCCAACCTCGATCACCGCATTGTAAATAGTACGCATGCGTTGCTTGGCATCTTGCTGAGCTTCATCACTTAAACTGCCGAGTCGCAAGAATACGTTTTCCACGACGATCACCGCGCCGTCGACGATGATGCCGAAGTCCATCGCACCGAGTGACAGCAAGTTGGCCGGCATGCCGAGAAAGGTCAGGCCGATGAAAGTGGACAGCACGGCCAGCGGAATGATACTCGCCACAATCAACGCGGCGCGCAGATTGCCGAGGAACAGCAGCAAGATGGTAGTGACCAGCAGAGCGCCTTCCAGCAGATTGCCGAATACCGTGTGCAGCGTTTTTTCGATCAGCCATTCACGGTCGTAATAGGGCTTCAGTTGTACGCCCACCGGCAATCCGCGCGCATTCAATTCGGCGACCGTTTTCTTGATGCCTTTGAGCACCTCGGAAGGATTTTCTCCCTTGCGCATCAGCACCAGTCCATTGACGATATCGTCCGTTTGATCTTGTCCTACCAGGCCTTGCACTGGCGTATTGGCCACGGTTACGCTAGCCACATCACGCACCAGGATAGGTACACCCTTGCCGTTGTCGCCGACCACCACCCGCTCAATGTCAGCCGAAGTTTTAAACAAGCCCAGCGAGCGCACCAGAAATTGCTGGCGGCCTTGCTCCACTGCGCCGCCGCCTGCATTTGCATTGGCGCGTGACAGCGCGCCGAACAATTGGCTGAGTGTGAGTTTCGCATCGCGCATGCGCGCCAGATCGGGATTGACCTCATATTGCTTGATGGCGCCACCCATCGATACGACATCGGCCACACCGGACACTTTTTTGAGCGCTTTTTCGACGACCCATTCCTCAATCTCGCGTAGCTGGCGCGAATTCAGATGGTCGCCTTGAACGCGAAAGCGGAAAATCTCACCGATGGCGGTGGACAGCGGCGCTACGTCGGGTTCAACGCCAGGTGGCAGATCGATGCCGCGCAGCCGTTCAAATACCAGTTGCCGTGCATCCTTGTCGCTGGGCTTGTCATTGAACGTGATCATCATGAACGACAAACCGAACTGGGTATGGGTGAACATGCGCACCATGTTCGGCATGCCCGACATGGCTACTTCAATCGGAATGGTGACCTGCTTTTCCACTTCTTCGGCGGCGTGGCCCGGATATAGTGCGATCACATTCACCTGGGTATCAGACACATCTGGAAATGCTTCGATGGGCAGATTCTTGAAGGCCAGGGTGCCACCCAGTATGAAAAATGCCGTGCCCAACACCACAAACAACGGCTGAGTCAGGGCAAAACGGACTATCCGGTTAATCACGATGGCAGTTTCTGGTTACTTGGCGGGCTGCTTGTCAGGGTGTTTGTCTGGGGCGGCTTGCGGGGCCGCATTGGCCACAGACTGCGAATGTTCATCAAGTAATTTCTGCAAATAGAGCGCGCCGTCCACCACCACTTCGTCACCCTTGCTCAATCCCTGCGCAATCGATACCCACTGGGTGCCGATGAACACAGGTATAATCGTCTTGCGGCTATATTGCCCCTCCGCAGTTTTGACGAACACCCCCTGCTCGCCATCGTTAAGGAACACCGCCTTGGCTGGCACGTCCAGCAAACCGTGCGCTTGGCTGGTCAATTCGGCAGTCACATACATTTCCCCTTTCAGATGCCGTTCCGGATTGAGTAACCGGGCACGTACCTTAATGGTTCGACTGGAAGGATCCAGCGCATCGCTGACATAATCGATCTGCGCAATAAATGTTTCCTGAGGCCAGGCGCTGGTGCGCAGAATTGCTTTCATGCCCGGTCGCAATACGTTGAGGGCATGCTCGGGCGCATCGATCCAGCACCACAGGTAAGTCGGATCGCTGACCACGAACAGCGGTGCGCTGGGTTGATCGGGTCGCCACTCCATACCGGGGTTGGCGTTGCGCTCGACCACCACGCCGGCAATCGGGCTGCGCAGCGTGTAGCGTTGATCCACTGCACTGTCTGCGCCCAATGATTTAAGTCGCAAATGTGTGCGTTCAGACTCGGCGCGGGCGCGCGTCAAATCAAGTTGTGCTTGCTCGAGATCTTTGCCCGCAACACCGCTGACGGCAAACAAATCCTTGATGCGCGCAAAGTTGCGCTCGGCCTGCGCCAGTTCCGCTTGCGCGCGCGTCGATTCGGTTTGGGCGCTACCGAGCTCCGGTGAACTTAAATAGGCCAATGGCTGGCCGGGACTGACCGCAGCCCCTGCCTGAACCACGATCTCGTTAACCCGCCCCGCTATAGGCGACGTAATACGGCTGGTGTGATCTTCGTCCCAAACAAGCCTGGCAGGCAGGCTAAGTACGCTCTCCTGGGCAGGCATCACCGGCGCGGTGAGCAAACGTTGCGCCGTCAACGAACTGGCCGGAAAACTAATGGCATTGCCAGAAACAGTCAATCCTTTGTCCGGCAATGACTCGGGCGTTTTGCTGCACGCGGTTAGCAGGACGGCATGCACGGCAACGAGTAGCGTCGTGCGAAAGCGTAATTCAACGTTGGTCATCTGGCAGATTCTCCTGGTGCCAAGGCGTGGGGTGGTGCGATGGGTGATGCAGTATCTTGTGTAGCCATCATTTCAGGACGATTCCACCAGCCCCCTCCCAGTGCCTGGTACAGTGTTGCGGTATCACCGAGGCGATTGGTTTGCGCCTGCGCCAGGTTGATGGCGGACTGCAAATAACTTTGCTCTGCGGCAAGCTGTGCCTGGTAACTGACATAGCCC
>JANXXX010000147.1 GCA_025350405.1 Gallionella sp. | reverse complement strand
TCGCAACAGATCGTTTATCCGCATCGCCAGTTGAACGCGCAATCGACGTTCACCCGCATCCTGGAAGCCAAGATCGGTGAACACATCACCACTACCAACATCAACAGATTCAACTTTTTTTGTCATAGCGCACCTCATAATCAGATTTGGCCAACTTAAAACGCTGTTGGATCAACTCGACATCGGAACTTGCTGTCTTGATACCCGAAGGAGATTTCTTCTGGAAGCAATGCAGCACGTAAATTGCCAGTTCGAACCGAACGGTGTAAACCACACGGAAAGTATCACCCCGGTGATCCTCCACGATTTCCAATACTCCCGCTCCTTCGCCCTTCCAGTGCTTTGCCGAGGGCGGCATACCGCCTTGCTGCACCACCCCGAGAGCATATCCAACATCATCTACCACTTCATTGGGAAAATTCAGCAAGTCCTTTTTGGAAGAACTAACCCAATGTAACGGTTTATCCGTAAAACGGGGATTTTTCATGCGGAGAATTATATACCCTATTGGGTATTATTCAAGTTGTGCCGCAAGACTCCGGCAATAGCAAAAATGACTGCGTCTTATGCACTAATTTCACTGGCAGTAGCTACAAGTAGTGAATTCCGCATTTTGACTCCTAACGTTTGCTCAGCCGCGTGCGGAGGCCGCAGGCCGTAGCACGTTGGCTGGAGCGAAGGGTTAGCCGTTACGTCAACGCTCACGGCAAGGCGCTTCGTCGCAGGCCCCAGAGGACGAGGAGCGAACAGGCAACTATCGTTGGCCCTACGCTCACGAAGCCGAACGTCACTATGGCCTCCTGCCACTGCTGAGCACTATGACCTGCTGCCGTGATCGGTGACATGGCGGCCGCGCCGAAGATTGCCGCCAGCGTAGTAACTGCCCAATTTGCATACGTGCCGTACAGCGCGGTCCAGTAGGCCGCGACCTTCAGGCGTGAAGACAACCTAATCTCTGCCCAGACGGCACCTAGCGCAACGAGAAATGTGCCGTTCATCACTCCTTCAAGGTGTGCAGCAAGCCCCATGCGTGGGTTGATGAACGACTGCTCAACGAAGCCCGTGAGTAGGCCCAGCAAGAACAGGAACATTCCATTCCAGATCAACCGACGCTTGGCATCTTCCATATACGCTTCCAGTGTGAATGCGACGGCGACAACATCGCGGACGGCTGCTAAAGTGCTTGGGTAAAATTCAACGCGCAGGACTGGGTAATTTTAAATGCGCACCAACAGCTACGGCAATCATTCGAATACTCAAGTAGAATTTTACCATAGCCCGTTATGAAACATGTAAATGAATACACTCTAGAGCGGATGGTCTGAACAGTCAATTTTTCGGCAGTGTCATTCTTAAACGGCAGCCATTCTGCAATACATTTTATGGCGCTTTCGACTGAGTCGTGCCCCTTTCGGACCTAAAGTTATGCAAATTCATTACCCGAAACCGGCCACTCGCCAGTTTCCGCAATCGACAATTTGCAGATGGCCGAAATTCTCGAAAGGGGATACTCGCCAATCAGGCAACATTAATTAGCCCTGTTTCAGTTTCGCCTCAAACTGTTCAATCGGTACCGGCCTGCCAAATAGATATCCTTGGTAGTTAGTGCAGCCATTTTTCAAAAGAAGTTGTCGCTGCTCTTCTGTCTCCACACCTTCAGCAATGACACTCATGTCCAGACTTTGTGCCACTGCAATAATGGTACGCACAATCGCTAAATCACTACTGTCTGTGGCTATATCACGCACGAACGATTGATCAATCTTGAGTTGATCGAGTGGCAGGCGTTTGAGGTATTGCAGAGATGAATAGCCGGTGCCAAAGTCGTCCAGCGAGAACTGGACGCCGATTTCATTCAAAGTGTTCATGGTTGCAATGGTGTCTTCGATGTTCTCCAGCAACATGCCTTCTGTCAGTTCCAGCTTGAGCAGCATCGGTTTGATGGCATGTCGTTGTATGGCAGCTTGCACTTGAGCCACAAAATCAGCTTGGCGGAATTGTTTGGCACTCACGTTCACCGCCAGCGTCAGGTCACGTGCAAGCTCATCTTGTTGCCACGCCTTGATCTGGGCGCAAGCCGTCTCCAGCACCCATTGACCGATGGGTATGATCAGCCCAGTCTCTTCCGCCAGCGGAATGAATTGTGCAGGTGATACTGGCCCACGTTCAGGGTGTATCCAGCGGATCAACGCTTCCGCTCCCAATGGGCGTAGCGAATTGCCCACCTGGATCTGATAATTCAGGTGGAATTGTTGCCTTTCAAGTGCTTTGCGTAATTCGCCTTCCAGTGAGACACGGGCACTGATGCTTGCCTGCATCTGTGGATCAAAGAAGCGCAAGGTATTGCGGCCAGCCTTCTTGGCCTGATACATGGCGATGTCGGCTTGCTTCATCAATTCATCTGTCGCCAGATGATTATCGTTGAACAGTGTGGCACCGATGCTGGTGGTACTTTGGTGTTCATGCATGGCAAGCTGGTATGGTTGGCTGAGGGCAGCGAGAATTTTCTCGCCGATGGCTTCCGTCTGTGCTGCCGCTTCAATGGATTTTTCGCTCAGTCCTTCCAGTAATACAACGAACTCGTCACCGCCCAAACGCGCTACGGTGTCGCCTTCGCGCACACAGGATGCCAAACGTTGTGCGACTTGCTGCAAGAGCAGATCACCGATTTGATGACCGAGTGTATCGTTGAGAGTCTTGAAATTGTCCAGGTCAATAAGCAGCAACCCCCCTTTTCTGCCAATACGTGCACTGGAAGCCAATGCCTGTTGGAGCCGATCCATGAGCAACCGCCGGTTGGGCAGGCGCGTGAGCGGATCGTAGTACGCCAAAAGCTGAATCTCTTTTTCTGCTGACTTGCGTTCCGTAATGTCGATGTGTGTTCCGACATAATGGGTGACGATGCAGTCGCTCCCTTTGACGGCGGTAATGGTGAGCCACTTAGGATATATCTCGCCGTTTTTGCGCCGATCCCAGATTTCTCCCTGCCATGTTCCGGTGCGATGGATGGTCTCCCACATCGCGCGATAAAAATCCGCATCGTGACGGCCAGATTTGAGCAGACGCGGTGTTTGACCCACAGCTTCTTCGACCGTGTAGCCTGTGCTCTCGGTAAATGCCTTGTTGACCCGCAGAATTACACCTTTGGCATCGGTGATCATCATTCCTTCCTGGGACTCGAAGGCGGTAGCTGCGATGCGAAGATCGGACTCAGCTTGTTTGCTCAATGTAATGTCGGTGAATGATGCCACCACCTGGTGTGGAACCTGTTCACCAGGAATGACAATAGGCTCCGCGTTGACCAAAATCCACGCCAACGAACCATCCGGTTTTTGGATACCCATGATTGCTTTGGTTACGGCCTTGCCCGTTTGCAGGGCAACCATGGCAGGGTGCGTATCTCCAAGCCATGGAGTCCCATCTTCGTGAATGGCTTGCCACCTTGGATCGATTGAACTGCGCCCCTCGATTTGTTCAACGGTCAAACCCAGGATAGACCCCGCCGCATGATTGGCAGTCAGGATTTCACCGCCACTTCCATGAATGACGACTCCTTCGGACAGGGAGGATAGCGCCGAATAATAACGAGTTTCGCTCTCGCGCAACTTTATTTCTGATTGACGAATTTCCTCGAAGGGTGCGCGAATGCTCGTAACGAATGTGGCCCAATATAACAATGAGTAGGCCGCCAGCTTGTAGGCATGCCCGAAAATATTCTGGAAATCTGATGGTGCGACATAAGCTGTGAACGAAATCTCACCAACGCCCATAACAAAACTGGACAAGGCCAACAAATAATACCGAGACTTGCCGGTATGCTCACCTCGGTACCACAACAGGATCGCCACTACGATGTTCAGGAAACAAAGCACATACTCATAATTCGCCTTGAATTCTGTAACGCCGTGGCCTTTGACAAAGGTAACGGGAAATGCGTCGATGCGGTAGGAACCGAACCAGATCAGCACACCCGACACTACCAATCCCATGCCCAGCCAAAACTTTCGAGACAGAGGAGCTTTCCATTGAATCGAGACCAGCGCCATAGTGGCAACTTCAAACGTGCGTCCCATCAACCAGAAAAAGATCGCTCTCGGAGTGCTGCTTTCTGTCAGAAAAGCTGGCATTCCGTCGTAGGTAAGCGCATGCACTAAATCACAGCAGGCAACGATCAGAAAACCACAGATCAAAACTTTGGCAGAGAGTGCTTCCCGTCCATCAAAGGTATGCCATGACACTGTTACGACAAGCACGGATATGATGACGGCGATCAATTCCAGCAACAAATGCACAGTCAGCATGCTGGTCTGACCACCAATCGGATTCGTGAATGGTGGTAGTGACATGACGGCGATCAAGGAAGCGACGGCCAGCATGCCGAGTGCCAGCGTAACGACTTTCAGCTTGTGATGATCAGATATGTCGGCCACTATTATGCTTTTCAGAATACGGCACCAGAATATACAGTATCAGAATAATGGCTGAACAACATATACGCGGTAAATTGCTGCTTGGCACCAAAACCGCACTCAGGGCTAGTTTATAGCCATCCTGAAAGCTCATTCCCTGATTATCCAGTCCATCTTAATTATTCACCCGCTCGCGCAATTCTTTTCCCGACCTGAAGTGCGGCACATATTTCGCTGGCACATTTACTTGATCACCATTTTTGGGATTTCTCCCTTGGCGTGGTGGTCGGTAATTCAATCCAGAGCTGCCAAAGCCAAGTATTTCAATACGCACACCTTTCGATAAGGTGTCGGATACAGCATCCAGAATTATCTTAAACAACATGTTCAGCATCTTTGGCAAGAAGCTGTGGGTGTAGCATTGCTAAACGTGCAATCAGGTCAGAGCGGATCATGAGAGTTGTAATGTATTACCAGCGCATCCTGTTTTTGAATTAAATTGAACATCAAGCTGAAGTTCCGGATTTGGCACAAAGCCTAAGTCTACGCTCGCAAATTTGCTGCAGCATAGCTGCCGTTCGCTAAAGTCAGCATCTGGGACTACTCCGTCATTACGTTTGGTCCGCTTTGGCGAAGTCTACTTGAGGCACAGATTGCCCGCAATGGCCGAGAACCGGTACTTCAAAATGCATTGGCTGAGCGGCAGCAACTGGCACCCAGCAGAATGCATGACATTAACAATGTTTTCCCCAAAGCGGTCAGTCATCACAGCCTTCAAAACGTGCACTATGAACACACCTGAATTGATGTACTAAACTTCCCAACACTTTAGCTGAACGACCAGGAACAAACCGGGCTTTTGAATTTTTAGATCAGCGTCACAGACCGCTCAAGCAGACTGCTTGCTATTGCGATGGCGAATGAATTCACGCAGTGCGGGCAATAAGGAAATCACGATGATGCCGAGGGTCATCAGAGTAAGGTTGTTCTTGATCACCGGGATGTTGCCGAATAAATAACCGCCCACAGTGAATGAGGTGATCCACGCCACACTGCCCAGCGCACTGAACAGCACGAACAGCCGGTAGCGCATCATGCCTATCCCCGCCACAAACGGCGCGAAAGTGCGAATGATCGGCAGGAAGCGCGCAAGTATCACGGTTTTGCCGCCGTGCTTTTCGTAGAAGGCGCGGGTCTTATCCAGGTGCTCGCGCCTGATCAGCTTGGCGCTGGCGCGGTTAAGCAGGCGCATCCCGACCAGCCGTCCAACCCAGTAGTTGGTGTTGTCGCCGCTGAATGCCGCCAACACCAGCAATGGCACCAGCCACTCCAGTTGCAAGGCGCCCATTCCGCACAGCGCACCCGCCACGAACAACAACGAATCGCCGGGCAGAAACGGCGCAATCACCAGGCCAGTTTCGCTGTAAATGATCAGGAACAGAATCGCATACACCCACACGCCATATTGCTGGGTCAGCGCCAGCAGGTGTGCGTCCAGGTGCAGGACGATGTCTATGAATGTGGCCAGCATTAAGGCGACACTTCTTCGGCTGCGGTCTTCTCCGGCTTGATGAAATCTTCGCGCGATACGCCGAACATCATCAGCAGCGGGCTGGCAACCAGTACCGACGAGTAGATACTGAACAGTATCCCGATCGTCAGTGCCATCGCAAAATAGTGCAGCGTTTCGCCGCCGAGGAACAGCATCGCGCCGACCATCATCTGCGTGCAGCCGTGCGTGATGATGGTGCGCGACATGGTGCGGGTGATGGCGTTATCGATGATCTCGGCCACGCCGGCCTTGCGCATGGTGCGGAAGTTTTCGCGGATACGATCGAACACCACCACCGATTCGTTGACCGAATAACCCAGCACCGCCAACACCGCCGCCAGCACCGAGAGCGAGAACTCCCATTGGAAAAAGGCGAAGAAGCCGAGAATGATCACCACGTCATGCAAGTTCGCGATGATCGCGGACAGGCCGAATTTCCACTCAAAGCGCAACCACAGGTAACCGACGATACCGAGCGACACCAGCAGCAATGCCAACTCGCCGTTGTCGATCAAGTCTTTGCCGACTTGCGGGCCGACGAATTCCACGCGGCGCTTTTCGACACTGGCATCCTGCTTGCGCAGGCCTTCCATGACCTGTTCGCTCAATTTCGCACCGGCGACATTCTGCTTGAATGGCACTTGTATCAGCACATCATAGCTGGAGCCGAAATTCTGCACCAATGCATCCGGCAGGCCCGCCTCGGCGAGTTGCGCACGCACTTTGGGCAAATCAGCCGACTGCGCGTAATGCACCTCCACCACCGTGCCGCCGGTGAAATCCACGCCGAAGTTCAGCCCCTTGGTGGCGAGAAAAAATATCGCAAACAAAAACGTCACCAGCGAGATACTGGTGGTGATTTTCCCGTAGCTCATGAACGGGATGTCGTGCTTGATCCTGAAAAATTCCATATCGTCTATTCCTTTAAGCACTGCACAAAACGGCTTAGCCTATCGCCACTTTGGTGAGCCGCGCCTTGCGGCCGTAAATCAAATTCACCATCGCGCGCGAGATCAGCACCGCGCTGAACATCGAAGTCACGATACCCAGACATAGCACCACCGCAAACCCCTTGACCGGCCCCGAGCCGAACATGAACAACGCAATCCCGGCAATAAAGGTGGTGACGTTGGAGTCGAGGATGGTGCCGAACGCCCGGTCGTAGCCGGCATGGATCGCCGCCTGCGGCGTGACGCCGTTGCGCAGTTCTTCGCGGATACGTTCGTTGATCAGCACGTTGGAGTCGATCGCCATACCCAGCGTCAATGCGATAGCCGCCATACCCGGCAAGGTCAGCGTGGCCTGCATCATCGACAGCAACGCCACCAGCAACAACAAGTTCGCCGCCAGCGCCAGCATCGAGATCGTGCCGAACATCAAATAGTAAGCCATCATGAAGAGCGCGACCATGATGAAACCGATCTTGGTGGAATTGAAGCCGCGCGTGATATTTTCCGCACCCAGGCTGGGGCCGACGGTACGCTCTTCGATGATTTCCATCGGTGCTGCCAGCGCCCCGGCACGCAGCAGCAGCGCGGTGTCCTGCGCTTCAACGGTATTCATGCTGCCGGTGATCTGTACGCGGCCGCCGCCGATCTCTTCACGGATGACCGGGGCCGTTACGATTTCTCCTTTGCCTTTTTCAAACAGGATGATCGCCATGCGCTTCCCGACATTCTCGCGCGTCGCATCCTTGAATTGCCGTGCGCCCACTCCATCCAGATTGATATGCACCGCCGGTTCATTGGAGCGCGTGTCGAAGCCCGGCTGTGCATCGTTGATGCGTTCGCCGGTGAGTATCACCTGCTTCTTCACCAACAGCATCTTGCCTTCGCGATCCTTGAACATCTCGGTGCCAAACGGTGCAGCAGCACCCGGCGTGGCTTGATGGGTCTCATCCACCATGCGCACCTCCAGCGTGGCAGTGCGCCCCAAAATCTCCTTGGCACGCGCGGTATCCTGCACACCGGGCAGTTGCACCACCACGCGATCCGCGCCCTGCTGCTGGATCACCGGCTCGGCCACGCCGAGCTCATTCACACGGTTGCGCAAGGTGACCAGATTCTGCTGCACCGCCGAATCCTGGATGCGATGTTCGGCTTCCGGCTTGAGTGCCGCTTGCAACACAAATTCGCCGCCCGCATCCTTGTCATCCAAGACATAATCTGGAAAACGCTGTTTGATTTCAGCTTCGCCCTTGCTGCGCGCAGCAGCATCGCGGAATCTCACCAGCAACACTTTGCCGTCGCGGCTCACACCGGAATACGCGATATTCTGTTCGCGCAGCGCGCTGCGTATATCGCCGGTAGCCGCTTCCAGCGCCTTGCCCTGCGCGGCATTCATGTCCACCTGCAACAGGAAGTGCACCCCGCCGCGCAAGTCCAGACCGAGATACATCGGCAGCGCGTTGAGCTTGGTCAGCCACTGCGGCGAACGCGGCAGCAAATTGAGCGCGACCACATAATCTTCGCCCAGCTGGGCGACCAGCACATCCTTGGCCTTCAGCTGGCTGTCGGTATCGGCAAAGCGGGCTTTGACGCTATTACCTTCCAGCATGGACAGCTCCGGATTAAGGCTGGCCGTTTTCAAGACATTTTCCACGCGCCCCAACAAAGCAGCATCCGCTTTCAAACTGGCGCGCAACGGCGACACCTGCACAGCGGGCGATTCACCGTAAAAATTCGGAAGGGTGTAGATCAGCCCGGCCAGCAGCGCGGCCAGAATCAGCAGATATTTCCACAACGGATATTGGTTCATGACGACCTCTTGATGACTATGGTTCAGCCGGGTATTAAATTACTTGGCGAAATTTAATTATTTGATGGCTTTGATCGTTCCCTTGGGCAACACGCTTTGAATCGCGCTCTTCTGTATCTTCACTTCGATATTCTCGGCGATTTCCACACCGACGTATTGCTCGTAAACCTTGCTGACGGTACCCACTTCACCGCCGGACGTCACGACTTCATCACCGCGTTGCAGCGCTGTAATCATGGCTTTTTGTTCTTTGGCGCGCTTGGACTGCGGGCGCAATATTAAAAAATAAAACACCGCGATCAACGCGAACAGCGGCAAAAAATTCATGATCCCGCCATCCGAGGTGGCTGCAGCCGCTTCTGCATACGCATTACTGATAAACATATTCTTCTCCGCGATAAATCAAAAGGCGCGCATTCTACCACGAAGCTGCGCCTCTTCACTCATCCCGGTCAGATTTCTGGGTACCTATCCCGACCCCCAATTGCATCACCCCCAGCCTGAACCGGGAATTGAATTAAAATACGGCGACATGGCCCGGCGAATGCCAAACATCAAATATTTTTTACCGCTTCCCTTGCATACATGAACCTCATCATCCAAGCCGCTCACACCATAGCCGCGACGCATCTCGACCACCTCGCCGAACTGGCGCAGAGCAAGCAGCGCGAACAGATCGCCGAGCACGCCTATCGCTTGTCCGCAGCGCAGCCGCATCCCGAAATTGCGCCCTACTGCCTGGCGAACAGGTTCGATTACGGCTTCGTGGCGCGTGACCGGAAGCTGGCCAATTTCAAGCTGATGGTGATGGATATGGATTCGACGCTGATCACCATCGAGTGCATCGACGAGATAGCCGACATGCAGGGATTGAAGCCGCAAGTCGCGGCGATCACCGAGGCGGCGATGCGCGGCGAGATCGACTTCGCCGAAAGCCTGCGCCGCCGCGTCGCTCTGCTGGAAGGGCTGGACGAACACGCCTTGCAACGCGTGTATGATGAGCGCCTGCGGCTCTCGCCCGGCGCGGAGATAATGCTTGAGGCGCTGCGCTCGCGCGGCATCAAGACGCTGCTGGTATCCGGCGGATTCGTGTTCTTCACCGAGCGCCTCAAGGCAAGACTAGGCCTGGACTACACCCACGCCAACACGCTTGAGATCGCCAATGGCAAGCTCACCGGCAAGGTGCAGGGGAAGGTCTTCGACGCACAAGGCAAAGCCGATTGGCTGGTGAAGATACGCGAGGAATTAAAACTCAGGCCCGAGCAAGTCATCGCGATGGGCGACGGCGCGAACGATTTGAAAATGATGGCGCAGGCGGGCGTCAGCATCGCCTATCACGCCAAACCGGTGGTGCGCGAGCAGGCCAGTTATGCGCTGAATTTTGTCGGGCTGCACGGGTTGGTGAATTTGTTTTTGTAAAGAACTCTATCCACGAAAGACACGAAAAAAACTGCCCACCCTACTTGAGCTGAAAATATTTTCTCTTTGAGTGATGAGCAGAAGTTTGATGTGTTTTAATTTCGCGCCTTTTGTTAACCAGTCACTAAGCGACCGTATTTTGGTCGCTTAGTGACTGGCTAGTAGTTATATCAGTTGTTCGTGGATCAATAGTTTTTTGTAGATTGCAAGTGCCTGAACGAGTAAAAATGAAACTTTAAGGAACATCAGCAATGACGCCATCAGCTACAACTCAGGAAATCAGCACCGAAGTATTGTTGGAAAAATACGCAGAGCACGGCGAGACCTCCGTCGAGGATGTGCGCCGCCGCGTGGCGCGCGGCTTGGCGCAGTCCGAAAAACCGGAGCAGCGCGCCCAGTGGGAAGAGGTATTTTTTCAGGCACAGCAAAACGGTTTTGTCCCCGCCGGGCGCATCAACTCTGCGGCAGGATTGAAGAATCAGGCGACCTTGATCAACTGCTTTGTGCAGCCGGTCGGCGATGCGATCTCCGGCATCGTCGATGGCAAGCCGGGCATCTATGACGCCTTGCAGCAAGCCGCCGAAACCATGCGGCGCGGCGGCGGGGTCGGCTATGATTTTTCTGCGATCCGCCCTGAGGGCGCGCATGTCAAAGGCACTAACTCGCGCGCCAGCGGGCCGATCTCCTACATGCGCGTGTTCGACCGCTCCTGCGAGACCGTCGAATCAGCCGGTGCGCGGCGCGGAGCGCAAATGGGCGTGTTGCGCTGCGACCATCCCGACATCGAAAAATTCATCCACGCCAAGGATCAGGGCGATCTGCGCAATTTCAATATTTCTGTCGGTGTGACCGATGCCTTGATGCAAGCCGTGGAAAACAACCAGCAGTTCGAACTGGTGCATAGCGCCGAGCCTGCCGATGCGCTCAAGGAACTAGGTGCGGTGCGGCGCGGCGACGGCAAGTGGGTGTATCGCAAAGTGCAGGCTGCCGACCTGTGGAAGCAGATCATAGCGAGCACCTACGACCACGCCGAGCCGGGCGTGCTGTTCATCGACCTGATGAACCGCGACAACAACCTGTCCTATTGCGAAGTGATCGAGGCGACCAATCCTTGCGCTGAGCAACCCCTGCCGCCTTATGGCTGCTGCTGTCTGGGTTCGATCAACCTGGCGTGCATGGTGAAAAATCCGTTCACGGTGCACGCGGGTTTCGACTACGAACCATTCAAGCAACTGGTACGTGTCGCGGTGCGCATGCTGGATAACGTGCTGGATGTCACCGCATGGCCGCTGCCCGAACAGCAGCAGGAAGCGCAGAACAAGCGCCGCGTGGGACTCGGGTATACCGGGCTGGGCGATGCGCTGGTCTTGCTGGGCTTGCGCTACGACACCGACGAAGCGCGCGCCTTCGCCGCCGACATCACGCGCATCATGCGCGACGAGGCTTATCTCGCCTCGGTGGATCTGGCCATCGAACGAGGCGCGTTCCCGCTGCTGGATGCGGCGCAATATCTCGCCGCGCCGCGCTTCGCCTCGCGCCTGCCGGACGAGATCAAGGACAAGATACGATCACACGGCATACGCAACAGCCACCTGCTGTCGATCGCACCCACCGGCACGATATCGCTGGCGTTCGCCGACAATGCCTCCAACGGCATCGAGCCACCCTTCTCGTGGTTTTACACGCGCAAGAAACGCATGGCGGAAGGCGGCAGCAAAGATTATTCGGTGGAAGATCACGCCTGGCGTTTATATAAACAACAGGGCGGCGACATGAAGAAACTGCCGCCCGCCTTCGTCACCGCGCTGGAGATTTCCGCGATCGACCACATGAAGATGGTCGCCGCCGTCGCGCCTTACATCGACACTTCGATCAGCAAGACGGTCAACGTGCCCGCCGACTATCCCTATGAAGATTTCCAGCACCTCTACACCGAAGCATGGAAGGCCGGACTGAAAGGCCTGGCGACCTATCGCCCCAACAACGTGCTGGGTTCGGTGTTGTCGGTCACGCCTGAAGTTAAAAAACCTGAAATAAAAAATGGCGAACAGCCGCAAGATTTCATTTTCGATCAAGACAGACGCATCGTGCTGGAAGCCACGCCCAAACCGGCGCTCGCCTCGTTGCGCTGGCCCGGCAGGCCAGAGTTGCCGAACGGCAGCGAGGGTTGGGTTTCACAGGTGGTGAAACATCCGCTCGGCAGTTTCGTCACGTTCGTTTCGCATACGTCGAATGGAAAAAATCATCCGTTCGAAGTATGGGTGAATGGCTCGGAACAACCGCGCGGACTCGGTGCGCTGGCGAAGTCTCTGTCGATGTATATGCGCACGCGCGATCCGGTGTGGGTGCGCATGAAACTGGAAATGCTGATGAAGACCGCCGGTGACGACGCCTTCGACATGCCGATGCCGCCGAATGGCGAAGTGAAACGCATGCCCAGCCTGGTGGCCGCGTTCGCGCATCTGCTGAAATACCGCATCGAACAACTGGGCGCGCTGGAAGTCAGCGCGGACATGACCACGCCGATGATGGATGCGCTGTTCGCCAAGAAAGAACCCAAGACCGGCACCGACGGCACGATGAGCTGGACGGTGGACATTTCCAACGCAGGAAGCGGCGATGACTTCGTATTGGGTCTGAAAGAACTGGTGCTGCCGGACGGGCAACGCCGCCCCTACTCGATGTGGCTATCCGGCGTGTATCCGCGCGCGCTCGACGGGTTGTGCAAGGTGTTGAGCCTGGACATGCGCGTCATCGATCCGGCCTGGATAGGCATGAAACTGCGCAAGCTGCTCAACTTCGGCGAACCGCTCGGCGACTTCATGGCGCGCGCGCCGGGAAGCATCAAGATGGAAAGCTATCCCTCGACGGTTTCCTATGTCGCCAAGCTCATCATCCACCGTTATTCGATGCTCGGCATCCTCGACGAACACGGCTATCCGGTGCAGCAGATGGGTGTGATGGAAGTGCCGGAGAAAAAAAGAAAAGGTACAGGCGTGAAAAAAATAGCCGGCAAAGTCTGCAAGGAATGCGGCAACGCCACGCTGATCAAAAAAGACGGCTGCGAGTTCTGCACCAGTTGCGGCGCGATCGGGGCGTGCTGTTAGTGTGTTGGTCAATCATAAGTCGCTAGTTGTGTGGGATACACCATAAAGCGCTAGTTGGACACCATAAGTCGCTAGTCAGGACAGCATAAGTCGCTAGTTGTGGTCAATCCATAATACGGGATACCCTTACCTGAAATTTTTGGGATTACCCCGTAACTTGCATTTAGTTGGCACAAATAAATCCCCGGTGAACTTTCACTGGGGATTTTTCTTGAAGCAGTCTGTGTCGTAGTTTGTTGAAGATCGGTTTGTCTTTACAACAAACATAACAACGTAAGTATCTACCAATCAATATTATTGAACCAGCTCACGTGCCTGTCGAATTATCGGGAGAGCTTTCTCGATGTCCGCAGGTTCACTAATGGGAACGCTAATACCCCCCTCATATCGCGCATTCACAAAAAATGCACGCTGCGAGGTATCCTTTGCGATTCCAAATGGATCTTCGACTTCATTAAAATCAATTGGCAAGATCAGATTGATTTGGTTCTTCCGGGGCAATACTTCAAGAAAGAAGTAAGGTCCATGGTAACTCACAGATTTCTGTTCTCCCAGCTCGATAATATCAGGATCAATCTCCAAAACTTTCACCCGCAGCAAGTTGAATAGATTTCTGGCATCGGTACTCATTGGTACCGTTCCAGCATCGCGCCGTTTTGCACGTTCGCGCATCTCAGCCTGTTCTGCGGCATCGATCAATGCCTTATCCACTACGACACAAGGCCAAATCGAGATTGCTCGTTTTGCAAGACTCTTACCACGGCGTTCCATCTCCACCGGTGTCCATACTGGTTGCTCACGCACAAACTTGTTAAGCCGAACTGAACTCTCCTCAAAGCCCCCGCTGATCGTCTTTTTATCAGTGAATGGTCGGTCCGAATACGCGCTGTTGTAACCAGTAAGCGTCAAATTTCCGAGCCTATGGACCCACTGTCGTTGTATGTCACGCCAATTATTCCCGAGCATTTCGCGCCATTTCAATCCGAGTTTTTCATTTTGCGGCATGATGTGCTCAATTGAATATTTGCTCGTATCTGTTGGCTCTTTACTGCCGTAATTCTCTAGCCGATCAAGCAGGTTGAAGCAGACGCGTTTTCCATAGATATCTCCCTCTTCGAGAGCCTTACGAAACTCATCATCATTCGGAAAGCGATTGCTGTCGCTCTGACGAGCGAGACCAACGGTGAGCGACTCAAAAGGACGTTGTGGATTAATGCCATAAGCAAGGTTCGCAAACAATTGCCAGTAACCCCGCGTCTGCTCTCCGCATATAGCGCGGCGAAAGATGTAGCTCTCGATTAACACTAGTGCTTGCACGAACTGCTCTTCACTTAATGTTTTAAGATCGTTATAGCACTCAAAGAGCCGCATGATAGTAGTCGCCGGTACGTCAACTAGCCTTCGAAGTCGTGCCAATGGCTCCTGGAAAGCCTTTGGTGCATCGGCTCCGATGCTGAAAGCCGCGTGGTAGTGGGCGAATCGAAGTAATTTTTCCAAGAAGGCATCGATTTTTTCTCGCTCGGTGCCAATGGAAGCGAATACCCTGCGGAACGCGAAATAGATTTCATCTGCCCTCTCCTGTTTGCTCGTCAAAGTACAAAGTGCCAAGTAGTCACGAACAAACGTGTCAAATGTCTTTTCGGATCCCCTGAATAGATTCTCAATCTTGTTCCAATACGTCTCATAGAGTCGCGTCTGTTCTGGTTCGGGAAGTCGCATCAGGATGAAATTTCGAATAAGATCAGACTGGCTTAAATCCATTCCTGTCGAATTTAGGCTCTCAAATATTAGTTGTGGATCGTCAATACCACGGTCGAGGGTGACATCGACAACGATAAGTCGGCCGATGCCTCGATACACCATTTCCAGGTCGGAGTTAGTAAGTTGTTCGCGGAAAAATTCATAGTTATCTCGAATCCGTTCTGACACCCCGGAAGGAAGTTTTTTTCGATCGAGAAGAGCCTCAAGAGTAGCCTGATCATGTCTACGGAGTACGAGCTTATGCTGACGATTCCCTTCCTCCTCTAAATTTTTCAGAAAATATGCATCTATCCGTTTTGCGGTTGGTGCATCCTCTCCACCGCTCCAGCCATTATCTTGAATCTGATCGCGAAGAGCCGTCAGTAGTAAGGTCAATGTTGTGATTCTCTGCTGTCCGTCGATAAGGAGCCAGCGCGTAAATCCAGCTTTAGAGTCCCCTGTCGAAACATAGACGACCGAGCCGAGGAAATGGCCACGTTTCGTCGTATTTTCCGCAACTCCGATAACATCCTTCCATAGCTGCTCACACTGGGTCTCGGTCCAGCTGTAGTCACGCTGGAATACTGGGATCACAAACTGGGTCGTGCCATTGATGATTTTCGTGAAAGGACAGTCGATAGCTTTCATGTCAATTGAGTTCTATAAAAAATGTAGTTAAATGATAGCCATTCTACTTGTCAGGCTTCAGCTCAAACGAATAAAAATTGGTGATAGTCCTTTTCCCATTCTACCCACTCTTTCTTCCATCAATCATACGCAGGCGTTTTATAAGTACTTGGCACTTGGTCATTGCCTTCATCAAGTCCTGTACCGTATGGTGCGTGACAATAAAGTTTTGAATGACATTACATGCCACTTTCGAGCTGGACGTTGAATCTTGTCCTACGCCACGGATGCCGAAGGTTTGTTCGATTGACTAGCGTCGATTAAGATAATGTTCTCAGCAGAATTTAGGCCAAGATCCTGTCGATAGCGCATTACCTTCTGAAGTTCGACATCATTGAAATGCAGAATTACCGTGATCGACTTTTTGGTGTTATTGGCGGCCTCGTAAACGCCTACCTGCTTTCCAAGGTTTCGTTTGAGTTTACTGTTACTGGCCAACTTGAACTCTATCAATGTCTTGTCCGCGCTGCCACGAGATACCTTGAAATCGACCGGCCCACGGCCGTTATTGACTTCGCGATTGACATCGTGGGGAGCGGCAAACCATGTCAGGCGATACATGATCTGTAAATCCTCTTCACGTTTGACAGGTTTGTCCTTCAAGTAAAAAAGGCGGTAGCCGTCTTTATTTTCAATGACGTCTTTCAAGAATAGCACCCGCCGCATGGATTCATTGTAGCTGTCTCCCAGCGAATAAAACTCTGTTCCCTGCAAATGCAGACTCACCAGGGCGCGAAGTTGCTCTACAAACTGCTCTTGCGTCTCCTGTACTTTCAAGCCACTTAGACGATGTGCATCTTCCCCGCAATCCTCCTTCAAGCGTATGAAGTGGTCAATGAGCACGGGAAATTTCTCGACCGTCGCAGCTGCTGCCTCACGCTCCTCTTCTTTCCCAGCATCCTCCGTCAGGCGAGACATAAAATAAGCTTCGACTTGGGCGCGTAATTGTGGGTCAGGCATGGCTGTGTATACCTGGTTAATCTGATTCAACAGGTCGCCGCGATTGATCCACGCATCATCCTTGGTCAGGATGTCCTTTGGCGTCAGAAGAACGAAGTCATTGCCAAAGGTCGGGAGGTTGTAGTTGCCACGCATCCAGCGACGTTTCTCATAGTCGAAGGTCACCTTGTCAATTGGAAAATCCCGCCTAAACTCTGGGCGAAGGTAGGCCTGCGCAAATGCCTGCGTGTACTCCAGCAGAAACCTCTTGATTAGATTAGTCGTGAAATCGCTGAGGTGGTCGCGACCGACACCATCACCG
>JANXXX010000139.1 GCA_025350405.1 Gallionella sp. | reverse complement strand
TGACTAGAGGAGACGCCAGAGCCGACATATTTGATTACATCGAACGGTTTTATAACCAAAGAAAGAAGCGGCAATTAAGTAATGGTAATATCCATCAACCCGCTCTTAACTGAGTATCCGTGGAATCGGGGTAAAACCAATGTGCACCGCTACAATACCCGCATGAATTCGCCCACGCTGAAGGTCATTGAAAACCTTGCGGATATTCCAGCAGCGCTTTGGAACGCACTGGCAGGGAATGATCCCTTTCTTTCTCATGCCTACTTGTATGCGTTGCAAGCAAGCGGCTGCGCCACGGCGCAGTTCGGCTGGCAGGCGCAATTTCTCACCTTGTGGCGGGACGCGCGATTGCTGGGTGCGATGCCGCTATATCTGAAGATGAATTCGTATGGCGAACACGTGTTCGATTTTGCCTGGGCCGATGCTTATCGTCAGCACGGGCTGCGCTATTACCCCAAGCTGGTATGCATGGTGCCTTTTACGCCGGTCACCGGGGTGCGGCTGTTGACGGCAGCAGGCCCGGATGCAAATGAGCTGCGTGGATTGCTGCTCGGCTCTGCACTGAAATTTGCCAAAGATTCCGGCGTGTCTTCCATGCATTGTTTGTTTGTTGATGAAGCCGATACGGGTGAGATGCAGGCACAGGGAATGATGTTGCGCCAGGATGTGCAGTTCCATTGGCAGAATCCGGGCTATCGCGATTTTGACGATTTTCTGGCCGCGCTGAGCCGTGACAAGCGCAAGCGCATCAAGCAGGAACGGCGCAAGGTGCAGGAGGCTGGGGTTACATTGCAATGCGTCACCGGGGAGCACGCTACTGCGGAGCAGTGGGCGTTCTTTGCCTCGTGTTATGCGCATACCCGGCAGCTGCACAATTCGCCGCCCGCGCTGAATGATGATTTTTTCCAGCGCATCGGGGCGACGCTGCCGCAGCATACCTTGCTGGTGATCGCATCACGCGAAGGACGGCCGATCGCAAGCGCGCTGAATATCGTTACCGAAGACGTGTTGTATGGGCGCTCCTGGGGTGCGTTCGAATTTCACTCCGGCCTGCATTTCGAGACTTGCTACTACCAGGCGATCGAGTTTTGCATCGCGCGCAACATCAAGACCTTCGAGGGCGGCGCCCAGGGCGAGCACAAATTGGCGCGCGGGTTTTTGCCGGTGACCACCCGTTCGGCGCACTGGCTGGCGCATCCGCAGTTTGCGCAGGCAGTAGAGGATTATTTGCAGCGCGAGACTAGTGCCATTTCAGGGTATATGGACGAGTTGAATGAGCGGAGCCCGTTCAAGCAGGCGTGAGCTGCGCGCAGGATGGCGCAGCAAAGTTACTCGTACCGCAAGAACTCCTCCGCCAGGGCATCCGGGCCGAAACGGTCGATCAGGTCTTCGATCTCGGGCA
The DNA here is from genome assembly GCA_025350405.1 of Gallionella sp. Lineage (GTDB taxonomy): Bacteria > Pseudomonadota > Gammaproteobacteria > Burkholderiales > Gallionellaceae > Gallionella. The sequence continues at coordinate 6,416 of JANXXX010000139.1, read as the reverse complement.
ATAGCACATCGTCCTCATCCTCTTCCAGAACGCCCTCGCCTACCAGGCTAGCGCCCAGGCCGTTAAGTATCGCCTCCTGGACATCTTGTAGCGTTGGCGGAATTTCGCGATTTTCGTCATTCATGACTTCTTCTATCACGCGTGTGAGTTGTTCGCTGGCAAAGGCATAGACAAAGTCCATCGCTGCCGCCGATTCGCCGAACTGATCGATCAGTTCATCCAGTTCGTCGGTGAGCGATTCGTCTACGTCAAAATGATGCAGCTGTTCGGTTTCATTCATTTCGGCAGGCAAGTCATGCTTGATGAATGAGCGGACTGCAGCCAGTGTCACCGGCTCGCCGGTGTCCAATTGGTTAATGATGGTTTCGATGATGCCGGACAACTCCGTGCTTACCCGGGTGGCGATGTCGATCGGATTACGTATCATGATTTACCCTCCTGTTTGATGTTAGCAAGGCATAGCATTGTTCAAACGGACTGGATCAGCGTGCTCTCGGACAGCAGCGCCCTTAGACTAGCTCATAACCAGCGATGTGGCTATCGTCTTTTGCTAGCCTGGTCGAATGGCCAGTAGCTTCATCAGGACAAGCTTTGACTAAGCTGGGTGGGGCGTACTTCTGGCAAAGAACTGGCATCAGCATTTACAGCAAGATGCTTGTTTAATTCTACCTCAGTAGAAGAACAAATGGAGTGACAACGGCGGCACAACAGTGATCTGAATCAGCACATCGTTTTGATTTCAGGCAAAATACATCACGAGCCGCATTCGAACCTTGATTGGTGAAGGTGCGTCCGTGCCAAATGATAAACAATCCGCTGAATTTTTTAACCACAAAAAAGGAGTAAGACGTATGAAAAACAGGATCATATTTTCCGGCCAGCAAATGAAATGGTTTGCCGTGCTTGCAGGGGTGGTTTGTTTAACTATGGCAGCGGGTGTCTCGGCTGAAGAAAAGGACAGGCCCTGCGCCGATGACGCTGCCAAGCTTTGCAAAGGCGTGCAACAGGGGGAAGGCCGTGTGGCGCAATGCCTCAAGGAGCATGCAAACGATTTATCGCCTGCCTGCAAGGAAAACATAGCGAAGCTGAAAGAGAAGGTTCAGGAATTCAAGGAAGCCTGCAAAGATGATGCGACTAAGCTCTGCAAAGACGTGAAACCCGGCGGTGGGAGAATCTTGCAATGCCTGAAACAACATGAAGGTGAATTGTCCTCATCGTGCAAAGAAGGGATGACTCAATCGAAAGGACGCAAAAAATAAGCAGTGATCAAAGGGGGCATGAGCTGCCCCCTGTGATTCGATCAACTCCAACGCTTTCGGCGCCAGTGGCGGATGACCAGATAGCCGCCGATCATGCCGCCGAGATGGGCAAAGTGCGCCACTCCAGCTTGCGTCCCGGTCACGCCGAGCATCAGCTCGATGGCTGCAAACAGGATCACAAACAGCCTTGCGGGCAAGGGTATCGGAGGGATCAACAGCACGATGATCCGATTCGGAAAGCACATCCCATAAGCGAGCAATAACCCGAACACGCCACCGGACGCGCCCACCGTCGGATAAATACCGCCGGTGAAACTGGTGACCAGCAACTGCATGATCCCGGCTGACAAGACGCTGGCGAAATACAACTGGAGAAACGCTCGACGTCCAAGCAAATTTTCCAGTTCGCTGCCGAACATCCACAGGCCATACATGTTGAAAGCAAGGTGAGCGAGACTGGCGTGCAAGAACGCATAGGTCACGAGCTGCCAGGGCATGAAGTTGGCTTGCAGCGGCCACAGCGCGAGAGCGGCGATCATATCCTCACCGGCGCCGGCTTCCAGCAGAAAGCTAGCTATCGTGGCAATGAGGAGAGTTTTGACCCCGGATGACATAGTGCGCTCGTTAACCTTTCTTCATAAATCCCAAGAGTCAGCATCATTTCTGCCCACGGCGCAGGCTATGCTGGGACGTTATATTAGTATATCGATCTACTGCCGGGAACCGTCGCCACGCAGATCGCGTATACGCTCGGCGGTGTCCGGGTGAGTGGACAAGAATCGGGCGATACGCGAGGGTTGTTCGCCACTTTCTTTTACTGCACCGCGATGTGATTTCTCCAGTTTTTCCAGCATGTCCGCCAGGCGTGCCGGGGCAATGCCATTCTCACGCAGCATGCTGGCCGCGTAGCGGTCGGCACGGCGTTCGAAATTGCGTGAATAGTTGGTTTCCAATAGCATGGTGGGCGCTGCGGCAAGCAAGCTGCTGATGTCGCCCAGATACCAGGTCATAGCGAGCCCGACTACCGAGCTTTGCAGCAGTTGACGCATAGGATGCCGTTCGCTGACATGCCCTAGCTCATGTGCGAGCACGGCAAGAACTTCTTCATCATTGCTTGCCAAGGCGATCAGTTGATCGGTGACAACCACTGTTCCGCCAGGCAAGGCAAATGCATTCGCGCCTATCACCTTGCTGCTGCGAAATTCCAGCTGGTGCGGGGGCAATCCATGCATAGCGCGCAGGTTATCAAAACGTTTCCTGAGTTTCTTTTGTCGCGCTTGACTTAGTTGGCTGGCCTGGACCAGGCCTTTGTCAACAGCGTCCAGAAAATGCGTGTCGATGCTGAGTGAAACGCTGTCCGGAATCCGGCCTGCGGCAATGTTCGCCACCCAGGGCAAACCCCAGTAAAAAGACGCGATAGCGATAACGATGGAAAGAACGGTGGCCGTCAGCGCGTGCCGCCAACTGCCTTCCATGCGCGAGAGCAGCGATTGCGGTAATACACCGGCATCTCGCAGCAGTGCCTCAAAATCTGCATGGTTGTTAACCTCGCAATGACCGCCTCCGGCAAAATTCAGCAGCCGCGGCGCACTGCCCAGCTTGGCCGAGATGCGTATGTTGCTCAACGGTTCCGCGCGTATCAGCTTTTCACCGCGCACCTCGAGCTGGCCTTGCGCTATGTTTAAAGCGACAGCCTGCTGCAGGGCGCTTAGGCCATCGAAGTAATTGGCATTTACGGTTTTCACCAGGCTTTAGAATCCGATATCGAGATTGAAAACTTCTGCGGTCTCTGTTCCGGTGGCGCCTATTTGCTGCTGCTCGCTGGCAATAAATTCTTCTATGTTACCTGCCGGTGTAAAGGCCATGTGCTCTATGCGGTAGCGAGCCAATCTGATATCCGCAAACGGTTTAAAGAGTCCAAGTGTCACCACTGTAAAAAGAAAGTTGCTGAATATGAGCCAGGTTAACCCAGCTACCGACAGGGTGCTGCTGAATCGGTGTGCACCCAATTGAGTATGGTTCCAGACCAGATTCTGGATGCGTGAAATAAAGTACGGAATAATCAGCAAGCTGGCTGCGATCATGACCAGGTAGGTCGCGATCACAACCGGGAAGATTATTTGCTCCTTGGGCATGGTCGCCATGCTGCCACCTATCATGCGGAAGGCCCCGTAAGCAAACAGGCCGCCGACCAGAATAAATTGCAGTAGCGTAAGCAAATAAACTTTGTAAAAACTTCCCGCCCCGGCAGTAAAAGTAAACGGGCTCTGGCCATAGCGGCTATTGTTATGCTGATAGGCTTTGATACGCTGATGTGTGAATGGCGCCAGCAAATACAGGGTAAATAATGTGGCAATCGGGAGCGCTAAAAACACCACATAGGCAGATTTGATTGAACCGACAAAACCAAAGCGCAGGCCGCGATAACTGCTGTTATAGAGACGAAAACGGAACGAGGCCACGAGCAGGAACGGCATGATTAAGGCAATGAACAGCCCGATCGCCAATCCCAGCAATGGCATGAATTTAAGCGCAGTATAGTAGGCGGCAAATAGGCCCACACCAATCAAGCGTCCCTTGAGAATAGCTATCGGTGTGCCGTGATAATCGAAGCTGGATTCATTGAGCCGGGTGTTGCGATAAAAATATTGCATGCGCCTGACTTTAGCCCAGGCTGAGTAGATACCCAACGTCAAAATGGTCAGAACAAGATTGACGATCCAGATGCGGAAGTATTCTGAGCCGGTGCCGGTAAAACTGAAGCGCTGATCTTGGGTTTGCATATTCTTGATTCTCTCCTGGAGGTGTTGTTGTTTAACTTCTTTTTTATTCGATGCGTTCCTGGGGCTGTTCGAATATTACCGGGTTGGCATGCAAAAAATGGGGCCAGCGCAAGCTGACCCCATTCGAACTTAACCCGATAATCAGCGGGTGTTCAGGATGGATTCCATGTTGTTTTCCAAATCATTCACCACCACCCACTCGGTGGCGCCGGCCTTGCGCACCCTCGCCTCCCAGAGAACCAGCCGGTCAAGATATATCCGGGGATCGGCGTTATCAGTCCTCAACTTGGTAACGTTCAATGCCACGATACGGATACCATCAAGCTTGATCGGAAAATCGCGCACCGTACCCTTGCCCAGCTCTTCCTGCATATCGGAGAAGATGACGATGGTCTTGATACCGGCCTTGGTCTCGTTCAGGTATTCCGCGCCCTGGATCAGGCCACCGGTGATATCGGTATAGGCGCTGCCGTGGACTCCCTTGGCGAACTCTTCGATCTTGGTTTTGAACGCGCGCTTTTGCTGGGTTGCCTGCGAGGGACGCTTGTCGAAGGTGACCTTGGCGACGATATCTTTTTCCGTAAAGCTGCGCGTCTCCACCTTGGCCACCGCCAGCGAATCGCCAGGGTTCAGCGTGGCCAGCAGATAATTGATGATCTTGAGCGCCTTGTTCACTTCCAGAGTGTAGGTGCCTGACGTATCCACTAGCATATACACGGCCTGGCTGTGCATGCGGCTGTCACCACAGGCGCTGACGAAAAATGTACCGAACAGCACGAAGCAAATAAGCAGAAGTCTTTTCATGATGCGCTCCTGGATTTGGCCTGCTCCTGGACAGATGTGCCACGCAACATGACTATCCAGCGTTCTATCATCAATGGGATGACGATCAGGATGTCATAAACCAGTTCAAGCACCTTGGCGAAGCGCCTGAACACAACGCCGGTGAACCTGAGCACGAAACCGAGCGCGCGCATGGTCTGCACCAGCAGTACGCCGATGACGGTGCGCAGCGAATGCACCACACTTTCCAATGGGATCGCCACGAAAGCTAACGCGAACGGCAACACGAAACCCATGATCATCTGGCCGGCCATCGGTATATTTGTGATCCAGCCTTCCGATGCAGCAGGTGCGGTGGAAGCCAAATCACGCATCAGCGAGGCCTTGTCTGCGATCAGGATGTCACGCATCAGCGCCAGGGACGATTCGATGCCCGCCAATATCACCAGAAAGATCAGCGAAGCCAGCATCAGACGGTGACGCATGCGATCGTCCATACTGGCGATCTTGGGAAACAGTTGTGTGATGCGCAGCGATTCCAGCAGGAACAATCCCATCGACGCTTCCATCAGGATGATCACCAATGCCGCCACATCCGATGTCCTCAGGTTGTTGGTGATGTAATCGCTGGCGCCCACCATCTCAGACATCGGCAATGCGATCAGCTTGTAGTTGATGAAGGCGCCGCCCATCGCAATCACCATGACCAGCGAGGAAATCGCCAACTGCACGAACGCGGACACCGTCAATGCATGCTCGGTTTTGCTGTCCTTGGCGCGCATGCCCGAGAACTTGGTCATGTCGTCATCGATCTGCTTGGCATTGGTCTGGAGGGTAAGCAACTTCTTGTCCAACTCCACCATCAGCTTATCCACCGAGCGCCACGTCGGTTGCATCCCTTTCAGGATCTTGTGGCGCTCTTCATAGGAACGCCGATACTCCGCCACCGTCTTGTCATGGATCTTCTGGATCGACTTGTTGATGTCTTCCAGCAGCTTGCGCGGAATATCGCCTCCCGATTTGAGCTGCGAGACCGATTCGAGCGCCCCTACCCACTCCGGGGGTGGCGGCGGGACTTCACCGCATCGGCGGTATTCTTCCTCGATGCGTGTGACTTCTTCCAGCAGTTTGCGCTGTATCGCCGGGAATTCATGCATATCTTTGCTGATGATATTGCCCACGCGCTCGAATTCGCGATCGATCATGGTCGCCACGCTTTCCTGACTATGCGCCAGCAACACCGATTGATTGCGCAAACGCAGGTTCTCCGCGCTCAAGAATAACCAGCGGGAAATAAAACGGGTGGACTGGGTGACCAGATTACATACCGAGTGGATCACGCCATGCATAGGCTTGCGTGCCGCATACAGGAATAACATTGCCAGTATGCCCAGAGCCAAGACGGACAGCGCCACACTGTCAGGCCAAAACAACCACGAATGCCAGTCAATCATGCTGATTTCTCCCTTCGTTGATGTCTGCTACTTAACAGTGCCTGAATCAAGACACCTCGTTTGTAAACGTTTTCAGGACGCAGTTCCCTGACGACGCGCACTTTGCCTGCTTTGCCACCTTCCTGCAATACCGTTCA
>JANXXX010000115.1 GCA_025350405.1 Gallionella sp. | reverse complement strand
AATCGAAGTTATCCATTTGCTCGTCCCTGATTAAGGTTCATTCGGTTTTCGACTACAATTGAGTGGCGTTACAAGCGACCAGATTTTCATTTCGCTTCTGGACACTTGTTGCGATTCATGACGTGACGTTGATGATCGTGGCTATAGTCTGCCCGAGGGTAATAACCGTTAGTGCTGTTGCATCGACTTTGGATGAAACACCATCATAACCATCCCCATTATTCTCGTTTTCACCGCGAACCCCGCTGCTGGCAAGGGGCGGCTCGTTTTGCTTGATATTGCTTACGTGACCATTGATATTTGATGAAACGGTGCTGATGGTCATTAGTGAGCATCCTTTGCAGTTTTGCTTCAATTAACAATGGCTAATTAATACAGTGAGTATCGACACAAAGGTTAACGGCCTGAACCAGATTTCACAAATACGTATAAATACATATATTGCTATCCAGTCTTCAACTCTATGCAATTGCGTCCGATTTCTTTTATATCGATCTGCCATAACCCGACAGACCGATCAACAAGCGCACGATCGCATAACTGATCCGCGCGACCAGCCGATCCATCCAGTTGCGCGTCACGCCATATCCATCACCGACACGAACCGCATCCTTGGCGATCGCGGCCAGCAGACTGGCGCGCAACTCCCCGGCAAACCCGGCGTCCCGCACCGCGAGATTGGCTTCCCGTGCCAGACCCAGACTGAAGGGATCGATGTTCGATGAGCCCACCGTCGCCCACTGCCCGTCCACCACCGCCACCTTGGCATGCAGATAGCTGGGCTGATACTCGTAGATTTCGACACCTGCCGCCAGCAGCTGATCGTAAAGTGCATGCGTCGCATAGTGCTGCAAGCGGTATTCCACCCTGCCCTGCAACAGCAGCATCACGCGCACACCGCGCTGTGCCGCGTGTATCAATGCAAGGCGAAAAATGCGCCGGGGCAGAAAGTAAGCGTTGGCGATAATGATCTCATGTTGCGCACCAGCGATCGCCTTAAGGTAGGCGTGTTCGATATCGCGCCGGTGACGCAAGTTATCGCGCAGCAATAAAGCAACATTCGACACATTGACAGGTTTCTCCCTCTCCAGAATGAAGCGCTGAATCTCTTTGCTGCGCCGCCGGAAGCTGGCCCACGACACCACGCCCCACAAGCGCCGCGTGGCCGCGTGTATCTCGCCAGCCAGCGCCCCCTGGATACGAACCGCATAATCGAGGCGCGGTGTATCGAAATCATCCTGGTCGGACACATCGTTGGTGATATTGATGCCCCCGACAAAAGCCACCTCGCCATCCATCACCACCAGCTTGCGATGCAAACGCCGCAAACGCCGCATCCGGCTGCGGCTGAATGTAAACGGGGAAATTTCGCGCCGGAACCACAGCACTTCGACCTTGGCCGCCTGCAACTCATCCAGCCAGGGCAGCGGCAATTCCGCCGAGCCGTATCCATCCAGCAACAAACGCACCACCACCCCCCGCGCAGCCGCGCGGCGCAAAGCATCGGTAACCATGCGGCCGGTCTCGTCAACGGCAAAAATATAAGTTTCCAGATAAATCGAATGCTGCGCAGCATCGATATCCGCGCACAGTTGCGGAAAATACGCCGCGCCGTTTTGCAGCAGCATCAATTGATTATTCGCCACTTGATGAACGTTGCTCATGGTTTTTTCAGTTGCGCGGAAAGCGCGGCATGATCCGACAGGCGCAGCCAATTGCCACCGGTATGCACGTTGCTGTGCAGCACCTCAAATCCGCGCACATAGATACGATCCAGGCGCAGCATCGGCAGCCGCGACGGAAAGCTGCGCGCTGGTTTGCCGCGATGCAAATGAAAAACATCGTTAATATGCAATTCGCTGGACAAGATTTGGCTCAACTGATTGCGCCAATCGTTGAAATCACCCGCGATGATCAGCGGCGCATCCGGCGGGATCTCATTGCGCACATAGTCGATCAGTGCGGCAGTTTGCGCGCGGCGGCCCCTGGCGAACAAACCGAAATGCGCGCATAGACAATGCACGCCACCCTGTCCCGTTTCGTTCTGCCGGTCTGGGCCGTTCTTTTTTTCCGGCAGATTGATCTCGCAATGCAACAACCCGCGACTTTCAAAACGGTGCGCGGAAACATCGGTGTTCAAAGATTGCAGGATAGGAAAACGGCTCAGTATCGCGTTGCCATGATGCCCCGCCTCATACACCGAATTCTTGCCATACACGGAATGCAACCAGACTTCCTCAGCGATGAAATCGTGCTGCGCGCCTTCAGGATAATTGTGGTAACGCTCGCCATGCCGGGTATGTTCGCCCTGCACCTCTTGCAGGAACACGATGTCCGCATCCAGTTCACGCAGCCGCTCGCGCAATTCGTGCAGCACCACTCGATGATTGAAATAGGAGAGGCCTTTGTGGATGTTGTAGGTGGCGATTTTCAGGGTATTCATGGTTGGTATTCTACCCATAATGAATGCTGGGCGTAGCCCGGCCACTAAAACCAATGACCTTCTCTACTCAGCGTCGCTTGCCGGATTGGTCAGATGACAGGAAGTTCTATCAGTTACTATTCTTGCCTTGCCAAACAAAGCAAGTAATAACCAATTTTGAAGGGCTGCGCAGGCTACTTTTGCGCGGCATTACTTTAAACCGGAATAATCCGTCAGGGTCCGTCAAGAACCGTTGCGCGCCACCAGGTCGATCAACGCCGATATGCCGCTGTGCGCCGTACCTTCTGCGATGTGATCGTCATGCTCGCGCAGATGCAATATCTCCATATCGCCAAACGCGTTGCGCAACAGCGCTGCCGTATACATGTTCTCCGCCAGCGGCGGGCCGCCGGTTTTGTATTCGAGCTGGCGCGGGGTGTAGCCTTGCAGCAATAACAGCCCGCCCGGTTTCAGGCAACGCTTGATGCCCGCAAACATCTGTTCGCGCAATGCGGGCGGCGCGAACTGGATAAAGATCGCCACCACCACATCGAAGCGGTGCTCGCCCCATTGCCATTGCGCGAGATCGGCCTGCTCGAATTCGATAGCCACGCCGCGTTGAGCCGCGAGCTTCTGCGCTTTCTCCAGCGCCACCGCCGAGGCTTCCACCGACAGCACCTGCAAGCCCTGTTGCGCCAGCCACACGCCGTTGCGCCCTTCGCCATCCGCCACCGCGAGGCAGCTCATGCCCGGTTTCAATAAATGCCGCTGTGTCACCAGAAAAGCATTCGGTTCGGTGCCAAACAAATAGCCTTCTTGCGCGTAACGCTCATCCCACATATTCGACATGACTCGTTCTCCTGTATTTTTTGACCATGGCCCGCAACCACTCGATGGCATCGTCCACGTAAGTAAACACCACCGGGATCACTAGTAGGCTCAGGAAAGTCGAGGTGATCAAGCCGCCGATCACAACGATGGACATCGGCGAACGGAAAGTGCCATCGCCCATACCGATGTCGAGCGCCACTGGCAACATACCCGCGCCCATAGCCAGCGTGGTCATCACGATAGGCCGCACGCGTTTGCGGCAGGCATCGAGCAGCGCCTCGGCGCGGTTCATGCCGCGCTCGCGGCGCGAGACGATGGCGTATTCCACCAGCAGGATGGAGTTCTTGGTGGCGATGCCCATCAGCATGATCAGGCCGATCATCGAGGGCATGGAGATCGCGGTGCGGGTGATAAACAGCGCCAGAAACGCGCCCGGCACGGACAACACCAGCGCCCACAGGATGGTGGCCGGTTGCATGAAGTCCTTGAACAGCAACACCAGCACGATGTAGATGCACAACACACCGGTGAACATCGCGAGGCCGAAGCTGGCGAACAATTCTTTCATCATCTCGGCATCGCCTATCGGCGCGATCTCCACGCCTGCGGGCATGTTCTTCAGCGACGGCAATGCCAGCGCCGCCGCCTGCACCTTGCCCAATGGCTGCCCGGCCAATTCGATCTCAAAAGAAATATTGCGCTGCCTATCATAACGATCAATCTGCGCCGGGCCGCTTTCCAATGCCAGTGTCGCCACGTTGCCAAGCATCACCGGCCCATGCGTGCCGGGCACGACGAGACGCGAGAGCAGTTCCATATCCTGCCGCGCTTCATCGCGCAGTTTCACGATGATGGGCAGTTGCCGATCCGGCAAGTTAAGCTTGGCCAATGCCTGATCGTAATCGCCTGCGGTCGCCACGCGCAGGGTGTCGGCAATCGCGCTGGAGGTTACGCCCAGATCGGCTGCGCGACCGAAGTCGGGGCGCACCACCACTTCCGGGCGCAGCACGCTGGAATTGGACACTACGTTGCCGATGCCGGGTATGGTGCGCAGCTCCTGCCCCACTTTCAGCGCACTGGCGTTCAGCAGCTCGCTATTTTCGCTGGTCAGCACCAACTGGTATTTGTCCGACGATTGCCCCATGCCGACCTTGACGCGCACGCCGGGCAAAGCCATCATTGCGTCGCGCAACTGGTCTTCGATTTGCTGTTTGCTGAGCTTGCGTACGGAACGATGGCGCAACTGGATGGACAGCGTGGCCTTGCGCACTTCCGCCGCACCGGCTGGCTCAAAGGCGTTGCCGCCGGACAGGCCGCCACCGATGGCGGTGTAGATGCGCGTAACTTCAGGATTCCGCCTGATGATTTCGCGGGCCTGCTCCGACAACGCGTAAGACTGCTCTATCCTGCTGCCCGGTGGCAATGTGATCGTCACCTGGGTTTGCGAGTCGTTATCCTTGGGCTGGAATGCCTTTGGCAAGACGATGGTCAAACTAAGTGAGCCGAAGAAAAATATTGCCGTCACCAACATTGTCGTCTTGCGATGATGCAGGCACCACTGCGCCCACGTGAGATAAATCTCGATCCACTTTGGGGTGGCGTGCGCGACGCGCGGCTTCAGCAAATAGGCGGACATCATCGGTGTCAGCATGCGCGCAACCACCAGCGAGAACATCACCGCCACCGCTGCTGTCCAGCCGAATTGCACGAAGAACCGACCAGGTATGCCGCTCATGAAAGCCGTCGGCAGGAACACCGCCACCAACGTAAACGTCGTTGCGATCACCGCCATGCCAATTTCGTCGGCGGCCTCCATTGCGGCCTGATAAGGCGTCTTGCCCATCTCCAGATGGCGCATGATATTTTCGATTTCCACGATGGCATCGTCCACCAGCACGCCGACTACCAGCGACAGCGCGAGCAAGGTCACCATGCTGATGGTGAAGCCGAACAAATACATCAGCGCGAAAGTGGGGATCACGGCCAGCGGCAGCGCTGTCGCCGCAACAAAGGTGGCGCGTGCATTGCGCAGGAAAAAGACCACCACGAGCACCGCCAGCGCAGCTCCCTCAAAGATCATCTCCATCGAGCCTAGGTAAGTTTCTGATACCCGGTCCACGGTATTGAACACGCGATCTGTGGTGATCTCCGGGTGTGCTTCCCTGAGTTTGGCGAGCGCGGCGATCACGCCATCGGCCACATCAAGGTCACCGGCGCCCAGCGATCGGTTGATCTCGAAACCCACCACCGGCATGCCATCGAGCAGCGCTGCAGAGCGCCGCTCGGCGATGGTGTCGCGGACATCCGCCACTTGATCCAGACGCACATGCCGGCCATCACGCAAGCCGATCTCCATGTGCGCCAATTGCTCGGCGGTTTGCACCGTCGCCACGGTGCGCACGGACTGCTCGCTGCCGCCGAGATCGGTGCGCCCACCCGGCGCTTCCTGCTGGATCTGGCGCAACTGGCTGGAGACTTCGGATGCAGTGAGGTTCAGCGCCAACAGTTTGGCCGGATCAAGCTCCACGCGCACTTGCCGCGTCACGCCGCCGACGCGCGTCACCGCACCCACGCCTTTTACGCCAAGCAGCAGCCGGGTCATGTTGTTATCGACGAACCAGGACAGTTCTTCCTCGCTCATGTTCGGCGCGGCGATGGTGTAGGTGAGAATAGGCTTGCCGCTCAGTTCCACCTTGTTGACCACGGGATCGAGCATCTCGCGCGGCAGGTCGCCGCGTATGCGCGCGACGGCGGAACGCACATCTTCCAGCGCCAGGCGTGAATCGCGCTCAAGGCGAAACTCGGCTGACACAATTGCGCTGCCGTCCTTGATCTGGGCGTACAGATGTTTCAACCCCTGCGCACCGGCCAGCGCATTCTCGATCTTGCGCGCCACCTCGGCCTCCATCTGGTCGGGAGATGCGCCCGGTAAGGAAGCCGCGACCGTAATCATCGGCAGATCTATATCGGGGAATAATTGAATCTTCATGGCCTTGAACGCCATGATGCCCATGAAGGTGAGCATGACAAAGGCGAGCAGCGCCGGAATCGGGTTGCGTATGGACCAGGCCGAAACGTTCATAACTTGGGAACCTTAATTTTTTATGACTTGAACAACATCGCCTTCGGTGAGGAACGCCCCGCCGATTTCAACGACCGGCTCATTCGCTTGCAGCCCTTCTTTGATCTGGACACGGTCACCATTGCGCTGGCCTATCTTCACTGTCCGCTCATGCACATGATTGTCCACCCCCACGATCAGCACATAGGTCTTGCTGCCACGTTGCATCACGGCAGACTGCGGCAAAGATTGCAAAGGCCGCTTGCCTCCGCTGACATCGAAAGTGCCGCGCGCAAAGGCGCCAGCCACGACACCACCGCTTTCCGGCAGCGTGACCAGCGCATAACCGTAGCGCGTTTTCGGATCCACCGACGGAGAGATCGCGCGCACTGTGCCCCTGATGACCCGCCCTTCTCCCACGGTGATTTCTGCGGCCATGCCCTTGTGGATCAGCATCAGTTCATCTGCGGTAAGATCGGCGTGCCACTCCAGACGCCCCTTGCGGATTAGCCGGAACAGCTCATCACCGGATTTGGGTATCGAACCCACACTGGCATTCGCCGCCGAGATCACGCCGGAATCGGGCGCCACGATGCGCCCTTGGGCGGTATTTGCAGAATTTGACTCGCTACCGGTGCGAGCTAAATTATCCAGTGTCACCAGCACATCACCTTGCTGCACAAGGTCGCCGATGCTGACCTTCACCTCCGCGATGCGCAACCCCTGTACCTGCGCGCTGATGATGGCTTCCTGCCACGGCATGATGCTGCCGTTCGCCGCTATCGTGCGCGCCCATTTGTCTTCATGCAGAATCGTGGTACGCACCGTCAGCGCTGGCCGGCTTAGCGCAGGCGCGGCTTGCTCTGCCTGGCTATTATCGGCCAGACTAACTGCTCCGCCCGCCAGCATCAATCCTGACAAGACAACGTTAAAAAGCACACGGTGGTATTTGGTGTTGATACTCATTGTTTCTATTTCCTAATAATCTCGAAGCCTGCCATTCCAACCTAGACAAATGTTAACAGGGTATTGAAAAACTTCGCGAGCGACTTCATATTAAAAACTGTTCGTTTTATTAGTACCGAGTCGCAGATTCGGTTTACTGTTAGTCTGTAGTTATGCCGCCTTGATGAGTGCCCCTGACAGCACCATTTACATCAGGGCCAACTGCTGTTACTCGCAACTTCTTGTTAACCTTTTCGCACAACGAACGACTGGAACATCCGGTGGCCATGAAAAAATCGCTATTCGTTCTTCTCGCCTTTGCAATACTCAGCTGCGGCTGTAGCACTGCCAGCCTGGTCTACCGCAACGCCGATTGGTATCTGCAGCACAAAATCAACGGCTACACTTCATTCAATGCCCAGCAAAAAGAAACCATCCGCAAGGAGGTTACTGATTATATGCGCTGGCATCGCAAAAACGCACTGCCGGAATACATTACCTTTTTGCAAAACCTGAACGGTGCGGTTCAATATGACGGCCAATTGAAGGTTAAAGAAGTCACGCTGTTGAGAGCCCATCTGCTGAATTTATACCAGCAAACCCTGCTGCCTGCGATCCGGCCCACCGCACTTTTATTAAGCAGCCTGGATAACAAACAAATAGAAGTACTGGGCAGAACCTTCGCCGAGGATATCCAAAAACAAAAAGACGAGGTGCTGGTTGGAACGATCGGTGAGAACCTTGATAAACGCGCAGAAAAACTCCTCGATTTTCTGAAATGGCTTGCAGGGAATCTGAGTGACGAGCAGGAACAAAAAATCCGGGAGATGAACCGTCGCCTACCCTTTGCCAACCACATCTATATCCAGCACCGCGAGACCAATCAAAGCAAGTTGATCGCATTGTTATACGGCCATGCAAGCGCAGAAAAGATCGCCGCCTTCCTGTCGTCCTGGATGCTTACCCCCGAGCTGACCAGGACATCGCAGCAACAGAGCGCCATACAGGCGTTTGAGATAGCCTCGGATGAGATGGTTGCACAGATCCATGGCTTGCTAACGGATCGGCAAAAGGATCATATGCACAAAGTGATTTCTTCTTACATCAAGGACATGCAAATTCTCGCCGCAGACACGCACGCCGCAAGCGGCACCTCGCGCTAGAATCGGGATCAATGCCGCCGCTCGCCTCCGGGAAAAATATGCCACGTACTGCGTTAATGGCTGTCGCCGCGATCTGCCTCATGACAACTGCCGCGCTTGCCCAAGATGTACCAATACCAAGTGTCACAACACAAGATGTGCCGATCCATGGCGCTCCCGTCAGCGTCACGCCCAGACTGCCGCTGTGGGAAGCAGGCTTGTTCGGCCTGGGCGTCACGCTACCCGCCTACCCCGGTGCCGATGAGCATGCGAGCCGGGCATTGGGCTTGCCGTATCTCATTTATCGCGGCGAATTCCTGCGTGTCGACCGCGGCAACGTGGGGGTGCGCGCGGTGAAGACTCCGCGCGCCGAGCTGGACATTGGTTTTTCCGCATCGCTGGGTTCGCATTCATCCGCCATCGCGGCGCGGCGCGGCATGGCGGATCTCGGCGACATGATCGAATTCGGCCCGCGGTTGAACGTGAACCTCGGCGATGTGTCAGCCGGTCGCAGCGATTCGCGCTTGCAGTTTCCGCTGCGTGAAGTGATCGACGTCAGCCATGGCTTCAGCTCGCGCGGCTTCGCTTTCGAACCGCAATGGGTAACCGAAACGCGCCTGCCCAAGCGCTGGTTCATCTCCACCAATCTGGGCGCGATGTTCGGTGACCGCCAACTGGCCGTCACCTTCTACGGTGTTTCACCCGGCGAGGCCACGCCCACGCGTGCCAGCTACACCGCCAGGAGCGGCCTGATCGCGCTGCGCGCCGGCCTGCTCGCGTCGCATACACTCACACCCGATGTACGGCTGTTCTTCATCATGCGGCTCGAGTCGCTGGCTGGCGCAGCCAACCGTGATAGCCCATTGATCCAGCGTGATGGCGGCTGGTCTGCCGGCATCGGTCTCGCATGGGCACTGGCACGCTCGGAGCAAAACGCAAGCGACTGATCGCCCGAGGATAACTACTCGGCGGACGACTGTGTCTGCCACGACTTTGAATTTTTCCGTTCATGGCGCTGGAATTTTATACTCGACTAATTTACCATGCTAACTCTCACGCCAGTTGCCGGCCCCAGTTGCTAGCCAGAGAGTCGCCCGAGTCCCCTGCTGCATCATCGCAATAAATGTTGCACTGATCAGTGCACAGTGTGAATTCATGCCCCGCTGCAAGCCGGGCTGCGCGGCGGTTGCTGCCGGTCAAACATGGCCATTGAAGCAGTGGCTAGAATGGGTGTAATAAAGCTGGATTCAAACAGAGTTAATTTTAAAACATAAGGAAATAGCATGACAATAAAACCGTTCCACCCGCCGCAACGCGTATTGATGGGCCCCGGCCCTTCCGATGTCAGCCCGCGCGTACTCGAAGCCTTGTCACGCCCGACCATCGGCCATCTCGACCCGATGTTCATCACACTGATGGACGAAATGAAAGCACTGCTGAAACATGCGTTCCAGACCAAAAACGAATTGACCATGCCGGTTTCCGCTCCGGGTTCCGCCGGCATGGAAACCTGCTTCGTCAACCTGGTCGAGCCGGGTGACAAGGTCATCGTCTGCCAGAACGGCATTTTCGCAGGGCGCATGAAAGAAAACGTCGAGCGCTGCGGCGGCATCGCGGTGATGGTTCAGGATGATTGGGGACGCGCGGTCGATCCGCAAAAACTGGCAGACGCACTCAAGGCCAATCCGGATGCCAGGATCGTTGCTTTCGTCCATGCGGAAACTTCCACCGGTGCGCAGTCCGATGTGAAGACGCTGGTCGAGATCGCGCATAAACACAATTGCCTGACCATCGTCGACGCCGTCACCTCGTTGGGCGGCACCCCGCTCATGGTGGACGAATGGGACATTGACGCCATTTATTCCGGCACGCAGAAATGTCTGTCATGCACGCCCGGCCTCTCGCCGGTCAGCTTCAGCCCGAATGCGCAGGCCAAGATCAAGAACCGCAAGACCAAGGTGCAGAGCTGGTTCATGGACCTCAACCTGGTGATGGGCTACTGGGGCGGCGAGACCAAGCGCGCCTACCACCACACCGCGCCGATCAACGCGCTGTATGGCTTGCACGAAGCGCTGGTGATGCTGCAGGAGGAAGGACTGCACAATGCCTGGGCACGCCATCAGAAAAATCATCTCGCATTGCGCGCGGGGCTGGAAGCGATGGGCCTGAGTTTCGTGGTGCCGGAAGCGGAGCGCCTGCCGCAACTGAATGCGATCGCGGTACCGCATGGCGTGGATGAAGCAGCCGTGCGCTCGCTGTTGTTGTCCGAATATCATCTCGAGATCGGCGCAGGCCTGGGCGCGATGGCTGGCAAGGTGTGGCGCATCGGCCTGATGGGACACGCCAGCAACCCGCGCAACGTGCGGCTCTGCCTCAGCGCACTGGATGATGTGCTCGTTCGCCTGAAAGCACCTATCGTGCACGGTGTCGCACTGGAAGCAGCGAACAAAAGACTGGCTGCCTGATTCATTGCATCGCACCTAAACAAAAACCCGCCCATGACAGGCGGGTTTTTTTATACGCCACGCATAAGCCACCACCAGCCGGTCAGCGTAATGAAAGAGATCACCAATCCCACTGTGACCATCAGCGTCGCCAGGGGCGGATCGAGGTCGTGCTCGGTCGCTAGTATCGCGGCGGTAATCATCGGCGGCATCGCCGCTTCGAACAGCGTGATCTGTATGGCCTGACCATGCGCGCCGAGCAGCGGCACGTATAACAAAAACAACACCAGCGGCGCCAGCACCAGCTTGAATGCCAAGCCTATGGCCAAGTTCCGGCCATTGCCAGCGAGATGGCCGAGGCGCAATTGAAAGCCGACCGAGATCAATGCCAGCGGCGCCAAGGTATCGCTCATGCGCTTGAGCACGATCGCAAGCCATGCCGGATACTCCATCGGGATCAACAACAGCGCGAGCAGCAATGCGATGAACGGAGGAAAGAAAAAAATGCGCTTCGCCATTTCGCCGACGCTTGGGCGGCCCGACGAATAGATGCCGGCAAAGGTGATGCCCAAGGTGGAGAGCACCAGAAAGGAACCGAACTGATCGACGATGATGCCGCTGGCGAGTCCCTGGTGTCCGTAATACGCCTCGATCATCGGCAGGCCGACGTAGGCGGTATTGCCCAACCCCCCGGTCAGTATCAGTGCGCCTACCGTGCCGCGCGGCAAATCCAGCCAGCGCCCGATCAGCCAGAAGAATCCCGCCGACAGCGCAAAATAAATCCATCCCGCCGCCGCCATCAGGCCGACATCGCCGCTGAGTTTCAGGTCATGCACAGTCAATAACGTCAGCGCGGGCATGGAGACGTGGATGATAAAACTGTTGAGCACTGCAGGCGTATTGACCGGCATGCGCTTGAAGCGGTGCAGCAGCACGCCGGCGGTGAAGCAGAGAATGAGCAGGATGAGGTTGCTCATTCCTCTGCTTCGCACAAGAAAATATTAATTGGGAACGTTCGCTGAAATAAATGATTTCAGCTTTGCCACATCCGCATCCATCAATTCGCAACGCTGCGGCAATTTCTCAATGCCTTGCAATGCAGCCGGGCGTTCCGGTTCACGCCCCAACGCTTCCTGTATGGTTTCGGCGAACTTGGCGGGCAGCGCAGTCTCCAGGCAGATCAGCGGCAGATTGGGGCGACGCTGCGCCAAGCCAACCTTGATGCCGTCGGCGGTGTGGGTGTCGACCATCACGCCGTATTCCTCCCACAGCTCGCGGATAGTTTTCAGTCTATCCTGATGGGTGCTCTTGCCGGAAGCGAAACCGAACTTGGGCAGCGCGTCCCAGTACGAAGTACCCTTGATGTTAAACGCAGCGGTGTCGGATGAACTGGCTACATCCACCTTGCTCCAGAACTCGCGCACCTTCGCGCCATCACGACCGACCAGATCGAACACGAAGCGCTCGAAGTTGCTGGCCTTGGAGATATCCATCGACGGGCTGCTGGTCTCGTAAGTATGTTTGGTGTCGCGCGGGCGGTATACGCCGGTGCGGAAGAATTCATCCAGCACATCGTTCTCGTTGGTTGCCAGGATCAGTTGGCCGATCGGCAAGCCCATCATGCGCGCGATGTGCCCGGCGCAGATGTTGCCGAAGTTGCCGGAGGGCACCGCGAACGCGACCTGCTCGTCGTTGGATTTCGTCGCGGCGAAGTAGCCCTTGAAGTAGTACACCACCTGCGCCGACACGCGCGCCCAATTGATCGAATTGACCGTGCCGATCTTGTACTTGGCCTTGAACGAGTGGTCGTTGGACACCGCCTTCACCATGTCCTGCGCGTCGTCGAACATGCCGGTGATCGCGATGTTGTAGATGTTCGGATCCTGCAGCGAATACATCTGCGCGCGCTGGAAGCTCGACATCTTGCCGTGCGGCGACAACATGAACACGCGGATGCCGCGCTTGCCGCGCATCGCGTATTCGGCGGCGGAACCGGTGTCGCCGGAAGTCGCGCCAAGGATGTTCAGCTCGGCATGCTGCTTGTCCAGCGCATACTCGAACAGGTTGCCGAGCAACTGCATCGCCATATCCTTGAACGCCAGCGTCGGGCCGTTGGACAGTTCGAGGATATGCACACCCGGCTCCAGCGTGCGCAGCGGCGTGATCTGCGAAAAGTCGGAATCGGCGCGGCCGTAGCTGTACACCGCGGTGGTGTAGGTCTTGCTGACAATGGCCTTGAGATCAGCCGCCGGAATATCGGTGGCGAACTTGGACAGCACCGCGTACGCGAGCTCGGCATACGACAGCTTGCGCCACGCGTCAAGCTCGGCGCGAGTCACCTGCGGATACTGTTC
This sequence comes from Gallionella sp., assembly GCA_025350405.1. Classification (GTDB taxonomy): domain Bacteria; phylum Pseudomonadota; class Gammaproteobacteria; order Burkholderiales; family Gallionellaceae; genus Gallionella. Next base: position 8,949 of record JANXXX010000115.1, on the reverse strand, counting down.
CGGCAGATACAAACCGCCATCCGGCGCAAGACCGCCGAGCAGGATTTCAGTGAAAGTTTTCGCGGGTGCATTGCCGCGTGTGGAGATGTATTTCATTTGGAACACTACCTCATCATCAGTAGGGCGCAATAACCAACGGGCATTGCGCCGTATGTACGGTCAAACATGGTGCAATGCGCTGCGCTTATTGCACCCTACAAAATCAAATATCCTCAACCAGAAACAGCAAAACTTTGGGAGTAATCGAATGCCCCTTATGCCCGCTCGCCGAACCCGACGGGATGAAAATTCCCGAACCTTCCGGGTATCGCACAAGGTGTCCGTGAAAATCGATTTCCAGTTCGCCTTGGATCACGTAACCAATATGTCCTTTTTCGCACCAGTCCGGCTCAACAAATTCGGATATGAACTCAACCAGACGGAGCTGTTTTGTGCCACTGCGAAAAGCCTTGAATCTCGCGCCCTGAATCGGACTCTGCCACTCCAGAGAGTCGAACAGAACCCGGTATTGTTCAAACTCACTTGCCAAGTTCTTCCAGCCGCAACTTGGTTACCTTGCCCGCCACCACGCCTAGCGCCTCGATCTTCACAATCGCTGCGTTGATGCGCTTCTCACGCGTCAGGTGGGTGAGCATGATGAGGTCAGTCTGGGTTTCGCCTTCGCCGGGTTCCTTCTGGATAACCGCGTCTATCGAGATCTGCTCGTCGGCAAGGATGCGCGTGATGTCGGCCAGCACGCCGGGCTTGTCCTGCACGCGCAGGCGGAGGTAGTAGCTGGTCTGCACCTCATCCATCGGCAATATCTTCAGGTCGGCCATCGCGTTCGGCTGGAACGCCAGATGCGGCACGCGGTTCTCCGGGTCGGCGGTGTGCATGCGCGTCACGTCCACCAGGTCGGCGATCACCGCGCTGGCGGTCGGCTCCGCGCCTGCGCCCTTGCCATAATACAGCGTCGCGCCGACCGCATCGCCCTGCACCAGCACCGCGTTCATCGCGCCCTCGACGTTGGCGATCAGGCGCTTGGTCGGTATCAATGTCGGATGCACGCGCAGCTCGACACCTTCCGGCGTGCGCTTGGTGATGCCCAATAATTTGATGCGATAGCCGAGTTGTTCGGCGTATTTGATGTCGATCGCATCCAGCTTGGAGATGCCCTCGATGTAGGCCTTATCGAACTGCATCGGGATGCCGAACGCCAGCGCGGAAAGTATCGTGATCTTGTGCGCCGCATCCACGCCCTCGATGTCGAAGGTCGGGTCGGCCTCGGCGTAACCCAGGCGCTGCGCCTCTTTCAGCACGGTGTCGAAGCTCAGGCCCTTGTCGCGCATCTCGGACAGGATGAAGTTGGTGGTGCCATTGATGATGCCGGCGATCCATTCGATGCGGTTCGCGGTCAGGCCTTCGCGCAGTGCCTTGATGATAGGGATGCCGCCCGCCACGGCGGCTTCGAATGCGACCATCACGCCCTTGTCCTGCGCGGCCTTGAAAATCTCGTTGCCGTGCATCGCGAGCAGCGCCTTGTTCGCGGTGACCACATGCTTGCCGTTGGCGATGGCTTTCAGCACAAGCTCTTTCGCCACGCCGTAGCCGCCGATCAACTCAATGACGATATCCACTTCCGGATCGCTCACCACCGAGAACGCATCGTCAGTCACACGGCACTTGCCGCCTGTTACTTTTTTAGCAAGCTCAATATTTTTATCTGCCACCACGGTGATGCGGATCGGACGACCGGCCCGGCGCGTGATCTCTTCTTCATTGCGCTGCAACACGGTGAAAGTCCCGCCGCCTACAGTGCCTATACCCAGCAGTCCTACGTTGATTGGTTTCATTTGCATCCCTAAATGCCTAAAGGCCTAAATGTAGGGTGGGCACGATCTTGTGCCCACCGTTTATCCGCGTGGGCACAAAATCGTGCCCACCCTACCAGCTAATTCGTACCGTGCTTTTTGCGATAATTTTCCAAGAACCTTGCGATGCGCCCGATCGCATCGGTCAGGTCATCGGCATTCGGCAGGAACACCACGCGGATGTGATCGGGATGTATCCAGTTGAAGCCAGTACCCTGCACCACCAACACCTTCTCGGTCTCCAATAACTCCAAAATGAATTTCTGGTCATCTTTGATCGGATAGATCTTCGGATCGAAACGCGGGAACAGATACAGCGCGGCCTTGGGTTTGACGCAAGTCACGCCGGGAATCGCGGTGAGCAGTTTGTACGCGAGGTCGCGCTGCCTGCACAAGCGCCCGCCGGGTGCGACCAAGTCGTTGATGCTCTGGTAGCCGCCCAGCGCGGTCTGGATCGCGAACTGTCCGGGCACGTTGGAGCACAGGCGCATCGAAGCCAAAATGGTCAGCCCATCTATGTAATCCTGCGCATGCTTCTTCTCGCCGGACACCACCATCCAGCCGGAGCGATAACCGCAGGCACGATAATTTTTAGACAGCCCGTTCAACGTGAGAAACAGTACATCGTCGGCCAGTGAGGCAATCGAGGTGTGCGTCGCGCCGTCGTACAACACCTTGTCGTAAATCTCGTCGGCGAAGATGATCAGCTCATTCTCGCGCGCAATCTGGATGATCTCTTTCAGAATGTCGTCGGAATACAGCGCACCGGTCGGGTTGTTCGGATTGATGACGACGATGGCGCGCGTCCTGGGCGTGATCTTGCTGCGCATGTCGGCCAGGTCGGGCATCCAGTCGTTCTGCTCGTCGCAGATGTAATGGCGCGGCGTACCGCCAGCCAGCGTCACCGCCGCCGTCCACAGCGGATAGTCCGGTGTAGGGATCAGCACCTCGTCTCCGGTGTTGAGCAGGCCCTGCATCCCCATCACGATCAGTTCCGACGCACCATTGCCGATGTAGATATCATCCAGCCCCACGCCCTTGATGTTCTTCGATTGGCAATAGTGCATGATCGCCTTGCGCGCCGCGAACATACCTTTGGAATCGGAATAGCCGGACGAATTCGGCATGTTGAGGATCACGTCCTGCTGGATCTCCTCCGGCGCTTCGAAGCCGAACGGCGCGAGGTTGCCGATGTTCAGCTTGATGATGCGCTGGCCTTCTTCCTCCATCTGCTTGGCGCGTTCCATCACCGGCCCGCGGATGTCGTAGCACACGTTGGAAAGTTTGGTCGATTTTAAAATTGGTTTCACTTTATTATTTACTCAATTTTGGTTATTTACTCAATTCTGGTTTATTTGTCCAACTCTGGCTTTCACACAATCAGCCCAATCAATAATCGCACCCAATCTAACACAGCGCAAAAACGGGTGATTTTACCTGTCCGGCCCCGCAGCAGCAAATCCGACTATGTTGACGGCAATTCCGGCATCCCCGGAAAATACCACTGCGTGCAGATGGGTGCTTGAATCACAAGCCGTATCATGGGAAAATGCGGCCACGTTTTAACCTCTTAATGGTCTCGTCCGATGCCGTCATTATTACGCTTCAATCACTTACTTATTATTTTGCTTTCATCTTTGCTGGGAATCAGCACGAGTGCCGTGGCGCTGGATGATACGAGTTTAGCCGGCTATCAACACGGCATCCAGGCAACGCAATCCTGCGAGTCGTGCCACGAAAAAAACCGCGTGGACGCCTTCAATGCCAGCAAGGCCAATGACTGCAAGGAATGCCATTCAACCGACGACAGCGATCAGATCGTGCGTGTCGATGAAAAGAAATTCCTCGATCCTTACGCCAACAAGCTGAAAATCGATCCACCCCCAGGTGCCACAGCCGGCATGAGTGTGCCGATGTATTACAACGAGACCCGTATCGGCAAGGAGCCGCACCAGATGGTATTGGTCCCGGCGGGAAAATTCCTGCGCGGCACGAATAACCGCCTGCCCGACGAAGGTCCGCAATATACCGCTGAAACCAATGCGTTCTGGATAGACAAGTACGAGGTCACCAACCTGCAATACAAGCAGTTCATCGACGCCACCAACCGCAAGTCGCCCTCGCATTTTCGCAACCGCACTTATCCGGACGGCAAAGTGGATCATCCGGTGGTATTCGTCTCATGGTACGATGCCCATGACTATTGCCAATGGGCAGGCAAGCGTTTGCCGACCGACATCGAATGGGAAAAAGCGGCGCGCGGCACAGAAGACGACAGGGATTTCCCTTGGGGCGATACGTTCGATGTAACCAGAGTCAATTCGCCGGTACGCTGGAAATCTCTCAACATTGAAGGCGACACGATGCCAGTCGGCTCTCTTGAGGGCGGCAAGAGCCCGTATGGCTTGTATGACATGTCCGGTAACGTCTGGGAATGGACTGACTCCTGGTACGTGCAATATCCGGGCAACAAATGGCCGAGCGAGAATTACGGCGAGATGTACAAGGTTTTAAAAGGTGGCTCGTGGTGGGATTGTTCGTATTACCAGTGCGGCGTGTCGGCACCAGTGTTCAATCGCAGCTACTTCAAGCAAAGTGTAAAAAATTCCAGTTTCGGTTTCCGGTGTGCTAAAGATGAAAAATAAATTTATGTTGGGCGGCCTTATTTTCTTTACGCTGGCGGGTTGCGCGGCCCATACCCCACCAGGCCAGACAGCCGACAAGCCCGTCAATGAAGGCGCAACTCAACCTGAAAGCGCAGCCCTGCCTTTGGACGATGGCATGGTACTGATCCCGGCGGGTGAGTTCACCATGGGCAGCAACAAGGAGGAGAATGCCGCGATGTGGCGCGAAGCCAATGCGCTTAATCCCTACGGATTCAAAGACAAGTTATATGTCGATGAACACCCCGCACACAAAGTAAACCTTCCCGCTTACTATTTGGATAGATACGAAGTGACCAACGTCGACTATCGCGATTTCGTCATGTCGTCCCAACACAGTATTCCACGCGCCTGGCAAAGTAATGGATATGTATTTGATAAAGACCAATTGGCTACTTTACCAGTAGATCATTTGCGCGAGATCGCAACCGACATGTTCCGGCTGGACATGGATGTATCCAACATGAGCCAACAGGATCTCATTGCCGAGATGGATAAAATTCAGCTTACCCGCAACAAATTACCCGTAACGACAGTAACCTGGCCCGATGCCGATGCTTATTGTCATTGGGCGGGCAAACGTTTGCCGACCGAAGCGGAATGGGAAAAAGCGGCGCGCGGCCCGCAGGGATTCGAATATCCATGGGGCAACAACTGGGATCCGAAAATGATCAACACCATGTCTGAAAATCCCGATGCTCCCTATTCAGCCGTCGGATCCTATCCCACCGACAAGTCTGGCTATGGCGTTTACGACATGGCGGCCAACGTAACGGAGTGGGTTGCGGATTGGTATGACGCATATCCCGGCGCGCCTGACTCCGACAACAATAAATACTACGGCAAAAAACAGCGCGTGGTGCGCGGCGGGATGACGAGCTCCGGCCATTATGATTCACTCAGCATGGTGTTCCGCGCCGCCAAACGCACCCATTTGCGTCCCTATTCAGCTTTGATCGACGTGGGCTTCAGGTGTGCCAGAGATGCTAATTAAACAGGTGATGCCAATTAAACAAATTCTGGCCGGTATTTTTTGTTTGACGTTGGCGCCTGGCATTGCCTGCGCTGCGGAAAACAAAACCGCCGGCAAACACATGGATCGCAGCAAGGCGCGAATCCCGTCCGACATGGTGCTGATCCCGGCGGGTGAATTCACCATGGGCAGCGACAAGGCTGCAGACGATGCCATGTGGCGCGGGGCCAATGCACTTAATCCTTTCGGCTTCAATGACAAGCTGTACGTCGACGAACATCCGGCCCGCAAGGTCACGCTCCCCGCTTTCCTGATGGACAAATATGAAGTCAGCAACGCCCAATATCTCAACTTCACGATTGCGACCCAGCACCGCCCGCCCCCCATCTGGCTGGAAAATGGCTATAACTTAAACGACAAATTTTTGGCTTCATTACCTTTGGCGTATTTGCGTCAAGTCGCATCTGAACGATTCAACGTGGACGCGGATGTGAGCAACATGACGCAAAAGGAAATACTTGCCGAGGTACACGAGGAGCAGACTGAGCGCAGCGTGCTCCCGGTAACATACGTGGCCTGGGCCGATGCCGACGCATATTGCCGCTGGGCGGGCAAACATTTGCCGACCGAAGCGGAATGGGAAAAAGCGGCGCGCGGATCCGAGGGTTTCGAATATCCATGGGGAAATGACTGGGATCCCAAAAACATAAACACCATGTCGGAAAATCCGGAGTCGCCCTATTCGGCAGGAGGATCGTATCCCGGCGACAAATCAGTCTACGGCGTTTATGACATGGCGGCCAACGTCTCAGAATGGGTCGCCGATTGGTATGATGCTTATCCTGGCGCACCGCCATCTGACAATCAGTACTACGGCAAGATTCATCGGGTGACCCGTGGCGGCATAACCAGTTCCGGCCATTACGACGCACTCAGCCTGATGTTCCGCGCCGCCAAGCGCGCCCATTTACCCCCGGACAGCACCTTGATGGACTTGGGGTTCAGATGCGCCAAGGATGTTAAATAAAGCGTCTGATCAGCTAACCCCTATTCCGTTTCTCTGACACACTCAATAACAGGTATAATGCGCGCCGCCCAGCGCCCAACCAATCAGCGCAGCGGTCTCTTAATCACTTCCGATCTCTTCGATCACTTATTCGTCTGCCTAGATTGGTGCAGCTCTTGTGAGCGGCAGGCCGTCGCAGGAGCCCCACTTTGTCCAATACCATTTTGCAAAACACTGAAATCACTTTCGCCAGTTTGAATCTGGCACAACCGCTGATGCGCGCGATTGCCGACGCAGGCTACGCCAAACCCACTCCGGTGCAGGCACAGGCGATACCGCTGGTGTTGGCCGGAGGCGATTTGCTGGCAGGCGCGCAAACCGGCACCGGCAAGACCGCAGGCTTCACATTGCCGATCCTGCATCTGCTCACCGCAAAACCTATTGCAAGTCAGCGCCCCGGTCGTCCGCGCTGCTTGATCTTGGTCCCGACACGCGAACTCGCCGCTCAGGTGGAAGAGTCGGTGCAGACTTATGGCAAATATCTGTCATTGAAATCGATGGTGATGTTCGGCGGCGTGAACATCAATCCGCAAATAAAGGCGTTGCGCGGGCAAATGGATATTCTCGTGGCGACGCCCGGACGTCTGCTCGATCACGTCGGACAAAAAACGCTGGATCTTTCCGGCGTCGAAATCCTGGTGCTGGACGAGGCCGATCGCATGCTGGACATGGGCTTCATCCGCGACATCAAGAAGATCCTCGCGCTGCTGCCCAAGCAACGCCAGAACCTGCTGTTTTCGGCGACTTTCTCCGACGAGATCAAGACTCTTTCTGATGGACTGCTGCACAACCCCGGCTATGTCGAAGTGGCGCGCCGCAACTCCACGGTGGAACTGATCACGCAAAGCGTCCATATGGCGCCGCAAAAGCTGAAGAGCCATTTGCTCGCGCACCTGATCAAACACAATGACTGGAAGCAGGTGCTGGTATTCACCCGCACCAAACACGGCGCGAATCGGTTGACCGAAAAACTGATCGCAGACGGCATCCCCGCCGCCGCGATCCACGGCAACAAGAGCCAACCGGCACGCACCAAGGCCCTGGCGCAATTCAAGGACGGCTCATTGCCGGTGCTGGTCGCCACCGACATCGCCGCACGCGGTCTGGACATCGATCAACTGCCGCATGTAGTGAATTTTGAATTGCCGAATGTACCGGAAGATTACGTGCACCGCATCGGCCGCACCGGACGCGCGGGCAGCAGCGGCGCGGCGATCTCGCTGGTGGACAAGGAAGAGCTACCGTTTCTCAGGGACATCGAGCGCTTGATCAAGCGTGAGATTCCAGTGGTTACAGTAGACAGCTTTGTGCCACCGGCCAATCTTCCCGCTGAAGCTCCACGCCCGCCACGTCAGGCACAAGGGCAAAGACGCAACAGCGGGCCACGCACGGCAGGTGCAGGCAATCGCAATCAACCGCCGCGTGAAGGTCAAACGCGCGACGGCCAGAGTCAAAAGCAAAAGCCGCGCAACCCGCAACAACAGCCCCGCAACCCACAACAGCGCGAGCAGCAACCCCGTTCCGGCCAGCAACCAAGAAATAGCACGCACGCAGCCAAGCCTCGCCCACCGCAAAAGACCGCCGAGCAACAACATCTGTCTGAAGCGGCACGCCATCAAGCCATGCCGCAACCTGCGTTGTTCTCACCCAAGCCCGCCGTACGCCGATCTCGTTAAAGTTAGGCCGGGTGCCAAAAAACTTTTGAACCTCTGATTATCTCTGGCTTTGTCATTCCGGCCTTCGCCGGCGTAATAAACAACTTGAGTATGATTACAAAGAGTCACTTTGCGATACCATCAGAAATTCACTCCGAAACAAACGCTCGCAATCACAACGATGATCTCGCTACAGTCAAATCTCGATCATCGCCTACCCCTCCTTCATACTGACTTCAACCTTACCCTCGTCTGATAGCTCCCGTTTGTCCGATATATATTACCCTTCGTCCATTTTTCAATTACATTTTTATAAATAGACAATATTGTGTGCCGGTGGCAGTGCGGCCAGTTCTGTTTTACGCCACTCACGCTGGACAAAACAGCGAACTGGTTTTGAGCTTGACGAACAATAAGTTTTGAATAATCGAGGAGCAAAATGATGGCTGAGCCAGCGTTTAGTGCAACAAGATTTGTCCGGTCTGTTTCGCTGACCATCGCGCTGTATCTTTCGGTCATTGCGATCTCGTCGATGACGATGGTCAAACCGGTTCTGCTTCCGGCTCTGTCACTAGCACTTCAACTCATGTTGGTATGTGTGGGACCCAGGCTGGTGCATTGACTTCAGCAAATAATACTGCTTCTCAATGTCTTTCTTTTACTCAGACTAGTCGGTGGTGGTCTGGCACCGTTTGTCATATTGGTGCTGATGATGGTACTAATTTGAGTATTGATTGTGTTG
>JANXXX010000052.1 GCA_025350405.1 Gallionella sp. | reverse complement strand
GTGATTACCCTGGCGCTGCAACTTGTACAACATGGGATGGCAGCATTCCCGCCGCGCGAGCTTGGTGCAGCCCTTGAACGGTTGCGTTATGATCATCCTGCGCTGCAACTTTGAGGGGAGACCTCAGACTCCGGTACCTTTGGTTTCTCGTCCGCACGAATCAGTATTCAGCCGCGGATCGCCATCACTTCAAGATATTCAGCCGCAACGTGCGTCGAGCCGTCCTGCGCGCAATTATTGCCTGACCAGAGCTGCTCAAGGTCGCGGCGCAACGCACTCTGTCCGGTGCCATCCAGCGCCGCGAAGGCACGATTGGTCGGGCCGTAGTTGACGCGGAAGAACTCGACCACTTCCGCCGGCTTGAAGGGGTAGCGCATCGGATACAGGCGCTTTGTGATTTCCAGTTTTGCAATGCCATCCCGTAACCGTTCACGGACCGTCGCTTCGTCACCCCATTTCACCGGCGATACCATCAGCGGTGGTGGCGGGACGTGCTTGCCAATGATCTTGAACATCTGGCCGACGAGGCCCTCGGGTGTCCAGTTCGCCATGGCGATACGGCCACCGGGCCGGCACGCGCGCACCAATTCGGCGGCGACCCGTTCGGGCCGCGGCGCGAACATGGCACCGATCAGGCTCACCACCAAGTCGTACGCTGAATCCTTGCAGGGAAGCATCTCCGCGTCACCTTCCTCGAACTGCGCATCGACACCCTCTGCCTTGGCGCGAGCCTGCGCCTGCTCGATCAAATTGGAGGCGATATCGACGCCCGTCACCTGTGCACCAGCGCGCGCGGCCGGGATCGCAATCTGCCCCGCCCCACAAGCCACATCCAGCATCCGTGTTCCGGGCGTGACCGCGAGGCGTTTCAGGAATTCCAATGCGCCCGGCTCCAGATACGTGGCGAAATGGCCGTAGTCGCCGGACATCCACGTCGCCTTGAGACGAGCCTTGAGCGCTTCCATTTCAGGGGTAATGGTAGTCATGGTTCTGTTCTCCTGTGTTCGTTGCGCGTTTAAAAACGGACGTTCAAACTCCTCCGGAGTGAAAGTTAAAACCCGCCCGATTTAAACGAGCACAACTTGCGACCGCATGCTGTAGAGTATGTATAAGACCTCTTCTTGTTCGCGTTGACCGATATTATTTTTCTTCAACGCAGCTAAAGCATTATCCAGGGTCGCCATGAACTCCACGGGAGAGATATTCATGCCTTTATGCGCTGACAATACATCCTTTCCCTTGTAAACATTGGGGCCGCCTGTTCCGGAAATAATAAAGGTGGCAGCGGCATTTTTCATTTTTGGAATATCGCTATTGGCAAAACGTGGGGCAGTCGCTTTATTTGCCACATCATTATCTATCAGGTCATTTGCTATGTTGGTTATCCCCGCGATACCGCCCAGTCTTTCAAAAAGTGATTGGCTCATGATTATTCTCCTAAGTTAAAAAATATTTACGTCTAAAAGCCTTCTTGGTGTTTGAAGCATTTATAAAGTAGCGCTAACCGGCTGCGCAGCAGCCTCCCAGTGGATTGCCTTGTTGGGTAGCACAATCATTATTATTTTGTGCTCTCAACTGGCACCGCGTCTAACGGTGATTCAAAGGCAATGAATAGGACGCATGGGACGACGCTTGCGCAGTAGCCCTTGTGTGGTCGCTTAGCGGGGCCATACGCATAAGTCCCAGGCTTGAGTACCGCCATTTTCTGATCGTCATAGGTGAGTTGAAGCTTGCCCGCTACCAGCACCATGCGCTCTGGGGAAGTATGCCAATGGAGTGGGACAGCGATTTGGCGGGAACTTTAAAAAAAACGTCGAGATTGTCTTTCGCCGGATCGCCGTGAAGAACAGCGATCGCACATCCTTTGGGCAAGAACGGCGGACAAGGCCCCCACTTGAGCTGCGCATCATCGGCTGACTGCATAATTGCTTGCTCAGGAACGGGTGCTTGCGCGAAGGCGGATACTCCGATAATGCTCAACAAGAACAAAAACATCGCTTGCAGTAAGCGGCTGATCAAGGTCAGGTGGGACATGATGATTCTCCTTTTGGTTTAAATATTCTTACAACTGGAATGACTCCCTAACGCGCAAGAAGCAGCCTTATTTAAACGAGCACAACTTGAGAGCGCATGCTGTAGAGTATGTATAAGAACTCTTCTTGCTCTCGCTGGGCGATATTGTTCTTCTTCAAAGCAGCTAAAACATTATCCAAGACCGCCATGAACTCCACGGCAGAAATGTTCATTCCTTTATGAGCTGACAATACATCCATTCCTTTGTAAACATTGGGGCCGCCTGTTCCCGAAATAATAAATGTCGCGAATGCATTTTTAAGTTTAGAAATATCGCTGTTAGCAAAGCGTGTGGCAATCGCCTTATGTGCCACATGATAATCTGTTAAATCACTCGCTATTTTGGTTATCCCCTCGGTCCCGCCCAGTCTTTCAAAAAGTGTTTGGCTCATGATTACTCTCCTAAGTTAAAAAGAATTTGCTTCTGGAATCCCCCTTGGTGATTGAAGCATTTATAAAGTAGGGCTAACCGGCGCTGCGCGGCTTTGTCGCGCAGCGCCCAGCATCCGAAGGGAGCGAGGTTGCGCGCCATGTTGGGCGCGCAACCAAGAGGTACTTGGTATGAAGCCCTTGATACCGCGAGGTCACTCGGCCGTCGGCGGGTCTATCACTCTTTTGACGCCCGACACCGTGTTGGCCGGAAAGCCTCCTTTGCGAGCATGCTCCCGAACCATGGCTTCATTCGGCGCGATGTATACGCAATAGAGCTTGTCCTGGGTTACGTAGCTCTCGTTCCATTGAATCGACGGCCCAAGGTCGCGCAATATGCCGCATGACTTGGCGGATAGCCCTTGAAGCTCAGCGGTAGTCAGGTTTCCCAAACCTGGAATGTCTCTTTCGATTAAATATTTAGGCATGATATTCTCCTTATGCAGGTTGCGTTGGAATTCGCTGCGGCCCGCTGCAACCAAAGCGATTCGTAGCGCCTGACAGTTATAATCCGCTTCAAAAACCTTGTTGGTGATGGAAGCATTTACAAGTTAGCATCAAGCACAGGAACCTAGAAGTACAATATCTGTAGTGTTCAAAGCGATAGACAGTTCCTGAATTAACCGGGAGGAATGCAAAATGTATTCATATGGACAGTTCTGCCCTTTGGCGCAAGCAACCCAATTATTGTGCGAGCGCTGGACCTTGATAATCGTGCGTGAATTGATTGCGGGAAGCACAAGATTCAATCAGTTGAAAAAAGGCGTGCCCCTGATGTCGCCGACATTATTATCTTTGCGACTTAAACGATTGGCAGAGGCCGGTGTGATTGAAATCATCGGCGACAAAGGAAACTATACCTACAGCCTGACACCCGCCGGACTTGAGTTGCGCCCAATCGTTGAACTGCTTGGCGCATGGGGTCATCGTTGGTCGCGTTCAAATTTAAGCAAAGAGGATCTGGATGCGGGTTTATTGATGTGGGACATGCGACGGACCGTCGATCCTGCGGTGTTTCCCAAGCATCGTATTGTTGTTCAATTTGAATATCCGGATGCCCCCAAAGGTGAACGCGACTGGTGGCTGGTCAGTGACAACGGTGAGATAGACTTGTGCTTGAAGAACCCCGGTTATGAAATTGATATCGTGATCAAGTGCTCGCTTAAAACGATGTCTGCGGTTTGGGTTTGCCAGCAACAGTTTCGTGATGCAGTGAAAAAAGGTGATATTAAAGTGTTGGGCGACACCAAACTTACCAGCAAACTTCAGGATTGGTTGCGTTCAAGTCCACTGGCCAGGCTCGGCTCTGTAGATGAATTACCTGAATTGGTATGGAACGTTGGCTGAGCCTAGTGCCATGAACGGGCTTATTCCTCCCTCCTTCGCCCTGTTCAACCTCGGCTTTCGCCCGTTCTTTCTGCTGGCCGGCGTGTTCTCGCTGGTCTCGATATTCATCTGGGGTGGCGTTTATGTTTATGGCTGGCCGACGCCGCGCTTGCCGTTAACGCCCATGCAATGGCATGCGCATGAAATGATCTTCGGCTATGGCATGGCCGTTGCCGCCGGGTTTTTATTAACTGCGGTGCGCAACTGGACCAATATCAAAACGCTGCAAGGTTACCCGCTGGCGGGCCTGGCCACACTGTGGCTCGCAGCACGGATGGCCGGTTGGATAATTCCCGGGCAGATACTGCCGATGCTGTTGCTCGATCTGACGTTCGATCTCTGGCTCATCGTTGCGATCCTCATTCCGATCCTGCGCGCAAAGCAGCATGACCAGATCGGCATCGTGTCAAAAATAATCCTGCTGATGCTGTCCAACCTGTGCTTTTATCTTGGCGTGCCCAACCTCGGAATGTCTGCCGTGCTGGAGCAAGGCATCGCGTGGGGCTTGTATTCCGGCTTGTATTTTCTGCTGGCGCTGATCTACACCATGGCGCGGCGCGTGTTGCCGATGTTCATCGAACGCGGTGTCGGCTATCCGGTGACATTAAAGAATCGGGCGTGGATAGATCGCTCCGGCATCTATGTGTTTGTGCTGTTCGTGATCGCCGATGTGTTCTGGCGGTATGCCCCGGTCAGCGCTGCGCTCGCCGGCTTGCTGTTCGTGTCTCACACGATACGACTGGCGGGTTGGTACACCAGCGGCATCTGGAAAAAGCCGCTGCTGTGGGTGTTATACGTAGGCTATGGCGGGGCCACCTTCGGATTCCTGCTCAAGGCGCTTGCACCGTTTTTACCCTTGTCCCCTTCTCTGGCGTTGCATGCGTTCGCATTGGGCGGCATCGGCATGATCACGGCGGGAATGATGGCACGCATCGCGCTCGGCCACACCGGCCGCGACATTCAGCAACACTCGCGCTTGCTTGCACCCATCTTCATATCATTGGTCACGGCCTACGTTGCACGTGTGATCTTGCCGATAATCGCGCCGGCACATTACCTGTTGTGGCTCGGCATCGCACAGGCGGCATGGCTGATCGCCTTTGCAATGTTTATCTGGGTGTACGCCCCCATCCTGGTCAAACCACGCGCAGACGGGAAGCCGGGTTAGCGTCTGCTAAGGCATTACGCTACTGATCCCGTAAAATTTCGCCACGAACATCATCCATTGCGCCCGGCAGCGCGCCGCTCCACCGGCGCATTGAACTTTCTGATATTTTCTTCGGCTTGTTTGAGAGCGGTAATGTCGTTGATGATCGCCATGAACCCTTCACCGCCCTCTTCCGATCTCATCAATTGCAGGTTGACCTCCACAGGATAGGTGCTGCCATTGTGACGCGCCTGCACGGTCTGATATTTGATCGCCTCCTGCTCACCGCGGCGCAGCGGTTCGATCATCTCCCCGAAGGATTCGATGCCCAATTCCGGATGCAGGGCAAGCAGGGTCTTCTGTTGCAATTGCTCCAGGGAGTAGCCGAGTTTTTCCAGCGCATAATCGTTTGCATAGTTGGATCGCAATGTATCGGCATCGAACATGAGTATCTCGTTTGGACTCCGTTCATCGAGGGCTTGTTCGTAGTTGCGCCTGAGCGCTTCGCGCCGCTGTGCCTCGCTCCATGCGTCTCGACGACGGCGCGACAAACTATAGATGGCGATTAGGCCCGCCAGCAGCAGAGCCATCAGGACATAAGGGGCATGCATCTTGTGCCACCATGCCGCCTTGATCTCGGACATCGGCATCTCGACAAACAGTGTGACCGGATAGTGTTGCAGGCGGTGCATCACCCGCAGATCCTTGGCCTTGCCGTCGCTGCCCGGCAATTCCACTTGCCCGTGTTGCGGCTGGTTGTTTTCGCGCAGATACTCAACCATCGCGCCCCCGGCAGGCTTGCCATACATATCATCCAGGCGCGCGGCATCCGGTTCGGGATAGCGGCTGACCAGGTATCCATCATCGCGTATCAGTCCCAGCGCGGTGATCCTGGGGATAGTCGAGTCTAGCCAATAGCGTTGTAACAGGTCGGCAGGCAAATTGGCGCTGAGGATATAGGCCAGCTTGCCGGTTTGGTCGGTAACGGCATAGCGTGCAGAGACGACCCAGCTCTTGTCTATGTAACCCATCACCGGTTTGCCAATTACGAAGGCCGAGCCTTGCTGCAGTTCGCTGCGAAAATCCATGAATGCGGAATCATTGGCGAGCGTAGGTAGATCCGGGCTGTTAGGCGTATTGCCGGTCAATAATAACTGGCCATCGCTGCGGATCAGCATCACGTTGCTCAGCTCGGTGTGCAGTCTTTGAAACCGGCTGACCAACTTGAAAGCACGGTCGAGATCGAGCTGCTTGTCCGTGCGCTTGTCGTACATGTCGGCAAGATCCGCGCCCAGGTTCTGCATGCCGATTTCCAGCTGGGTGAAATACATATCGATTGCGTTTTTGCTCAGGTCGGCAACCGTCGCCAACTGGCTGGCCTGATCAGATTTGGCCTCCCGCCAGGATAGCGAGATAAGAAAGGTAGCGTAAGCAAGCAGCGCAAATACGAGCAATGTTGCAGAATACTTCAGAACCCGTTTTGGTTTCTGTACACCACTTGCGTTAATCATTAAGGTCCTTGATTTCTTGACAGATGCCGGAGATGCCGTAAACGAAATGTACCGCTGTGAAATATTCCGGAGTCGAATTGTTTTTCATACCTCACAATCTAACATCCAGTAAGGCATATGTTCAAGTCTCTTTTCTTCAGCCGTGCAGCAACTTGCCGAAGTCAAGACTAGCCCGATCAATTTTTAGGTTCGGTATGGTCGCCAAAAGTAATGCGATGCTGCCCATTTAACTGCGTTCTACTTGGAGCTAGCACCACAAACATGCCCGTTCTCCCCGTTCAGGCGATTTCGGTTAATATATTCACAGCCTCCGTTATATTATATTGTTGGAAATTTTCAGCCTAAACTAGGCAAGCGAATATGAGCAAATCAAAACTGCGCAACCTGATAGTCCTCATGATCGCCACATTCTGTCTGATTGCCATTCCCCTCACGACGCAGGCTGCCAACAAAACAGAAAAAGATCAGCCAAGCAAAGATCTCCTCGTGCTCATGCCCCTGCTAGCGGGTGAAAATGAAAAGAACATGCTGGCTAAAATGAACGCTGCGCTCATTCAGGAATTGGCGCAACGGTACGAGGTATTATCTGACAAACGCGTCATTCAGTCCTTAAAGAAGGCATCCAGCAAGACTTACCATGCCGCCCGCAAAAATGGCTGCGATGAAACAGACTGCCTGAAATATGTCGCCACGGATCTTCATGCCGAAATCGTCGCCACAGTCCATGTGACCAAAATCGCGGCTGGCTATTTATTGTCTCTTGACATCAAGAACGTCATGGCCAACCAGGCCGTGTTTTACAACTCTTTATCGTGCAATGGTTGCGATCAATTACAGGTGGTGGATAAACTTAAAGAGTTGAGCAGCACGCCAACCCCGGTCGCTACAATACCAGTCACAATGCCGGCACGAGACCTTCAACCCGGAGAGGTTTTCAAGGACTGCGCCGCCTGTCCCGACATGGTTGTGATCCCGGCAGGCAGCTTCGACATGGGCTCGTCCAGCAGCGATGAAATAGATGAAAAACCCGAACACCGCGTCACGATAGACCAGCCTTTCGCGATGGGCAAGATCGAAATCACCCGTGGTCAGTTCGCGGCGTTTGTGAACGCTACAGGCCATGACGCTGGCGAAAAATGCTGGAAGCTTGCGGACGGTAAATGGGAAGAATTCAGCGGCAATAACTGGCGCAACCCCGGCTACCCGCAAGACGACAGCCACCCCGTTGTCTGCATCAACTGGATCGATGCCCAGACCTACGTCAAATGGCTCTCGCTCCAGACCGGCAAGTCTTACCAGCTGCCGAGCGAAGCGCAATGGGAATACGCCTGCCGGGCCGGAGAGCAGAGCGAATACTGCGGCAGCGACAAAGTAGACAGCGTGGCGTGGTATGACCAGAACAGCGGCAAAACCACCCATCCCGCAGCCACCAAGCAAGCCAACGCCTTTGGCTTGTACGACATGAGCGGCAACGTGGGGGAATGGATGGAAGACAGCTATCACAAACGCTACAACGGCGCGCCGAATGACGGCAGTGCATGGACCGGGGATAGCTCGAAGCGCGTGCTTCGCGGCGGCTCGTGGCTTTATTACCAGATCGGTGCGCATTCCGCCTTCCGCAGCGTCAGCGCCCCCGAGTACAGGTATTTCGACAGCGGTTTCCGTGTGGTCAGAACGCTTCCGTAGCGCTTCAATTTTTTACTGGTACTCGAGTTCATGGCCATGTCCCACATTCAACACAATATCGTCACAGGTTTTTTCTCAGTCGTTCTGCTGACCGCCACTACAGCATATGCCGCAGAGTCAGTCGATGTGATCAAACTGCGGATGGGTGCCGGAAGCCCGGGCATGGGCCAGAGTAAATCCGAGCTATGCCAAGGCTGTCACGGCGAGAACGGCATAAGCGTGGATGAGATGGCCCCCCATCTCGCCGGGCAATATGCGCTCTATATCGCCAAGGAATTGCGCAATTTTCAGACCGGTGCGCGCACCCATCAGATCATGAGCGCCCTGGCGACGACGATCAACGATGCCGAGCTGATCGATATATCCACTTATTTTGCCAGCCAGAAAAAAATGCAGGGGAATGGCCAGGGAGATAATCCGGTCGGGGAAAAATTATTCCTGAAAGGCGATGCATCGCGAAAGATTCCGGCATGCGAGAATTGTCACGGCGTGAATGGCAAGGGCCTGGCGCCCAATATTTCAACCTTTCCTGTGATAGGCGGCCAGCACAAGGGATATCTGCGCGCCCAGCTTATCAATTGGAGAAGCGGCGAGCGCAGCAACAGTCCGAACGGCATGATGAACCAGTTCGCCAAACCCTTGACGGATGCCGAAATCGAAGCCTTGGCGGATTATATTTCCGGGCTGTGACAGAACCCCATTCTTTTTTTACTTCGCCCTGCTCACCCGATTCAAATAAACCGCCACCAGCCCCGCCACCAACCAGAGACTGGCAATCCCCGCGAACCAGAATCCTTGCGCGCCGCGCGCGGGGCCGAAGGTGTCCGTCAGCCCGAGCAGGAAGCCGCCGCCCAGGCCCAATCCCCACAGCATCGTGGCATAGATCAACATCGGCACCACCGATTTCTTGTATCCGCGCAGCGCATTCACTGCCACGCCCTGCAGCGCATCGCCCAGATGATACACAGCGACCAGCATGATCAACGGTATCGCCACCTGCTGCACCTCGGTGTCGGTGGTATAGAGCGCGGCGATGTACGGTGCGGCTAACCAGAAGATCAGGCTGAGCACGACCGCGATCGCCATGCCGAGGCGGGTGGCTACCCAGCACATATGGCGGGCGCGCTCGCGCTGCCCGGCGCCGATGTCCTGGCCCACCAGCACCGCCGTTGCATTGCCCAGCGCTAACGGAATCATGAATGCCAATGCCGCCAGGTTGGCCGCGATCTGGTGCGCGCCCGAAACCACCGGGCCCAGGCGCGCGATGAACAGCGCCATGAAAGTGAAGGCGGTCACATCCGCGATGAACGTCAGGCCGATCGGAATGCCCAGCCGCAGGAACTCCACTATCGCTTTGCGATCCGGCGCGGCAAAACGTTTGCGCAACTGGAACTGCATGTAGTGCGGATGTCGCAAACACCAGCCCCAGGCGAGCGCAGCCATCAGCCAGGCATCCACTGAGGTTGCGACTGCGCAGCCCGGCCCGCCCATTTCGGGCGCGCCCAGCAGGCCATACATGAATACCGCATTCAGTGGAATCTTGATCGCCAGCGACAGCAGGTTGAACAACATCACCGGGCGCGGACGGCCGATGCCGGTGGAAAGGCCGAAGAAGATGCGCAACGCGAACACGCCTGGCACACCCCAGGCGGATGCGGCCAGATAGGCGCGCACCTTGGTCTCGACGATGGGCTGCAACTGCGAGATCGCAATGATCGGGCCGGGGAAGCACAGCAACAGGATCGCCACCAGCGCCAGCACCAGCGATACCCACACGCTCTGGTGAATCTCGCGCCCGACATCGGCACCCCGGCCTGCGCCGTAAAGGTGAGCGATGATCGCAGGCAGCGCGAGCAATACGCTGATCAGCGTCATCAGCACCGTGGCCGTGATCGCAACGGCGATGCCGACCGAGGCAAGGTCGATGGTAGACAGCCGCCCGGCCATCGCGGTATCGATCACCGCGTTGGCCATCATCGCAAGCTGCGCGACCAGCACCGGCCAGGCCAAATGAATGACCCGCTGGATGAGTTGCGAGGTGGGGGAAGTGGAGCGTTCCATATCAGTATTCTATTGGAATGCTGTTTTGGGGGAATGCTGATTTGAATTTTGTTCGTGGCATCAGGGTGCCGCAACGATGCTCACGAGGAAGTGCGGGAAATAGCCGAAGAGTTAAAAGTAGTACTGGAGAAGCAAAATGCGAAAACATAATGCGAAGTTGAACCTTTTAATTAAATCCGGCTTATCGCCAGCTTCACCTCATTTTGGTTTTGGCGGTACATTCTTGAGCTATAATTTGTAGCGCGGCAGGAATATGGAGCATCAGATTATATGCAAGGAATCGCCATTCCGGACAAGAGTACAATTGGTTTCCCGCACATAAGTACCAAGGTATATCAACAATCATGCGGCCAATACGAGCAAGGAATATCTGGTAGCAGCGTTAAAATGCGCCGGTCTCTTCCGTTTTCGCGGCTTGCTTGCCTGACGATTGTTGGCAGGTTTTATACTCACCACCCTTCCCAGGTTCCAGGATAAGCCTAAGCAATGATCATTAAAAATCACATCCGGTTTTCCTTTTTCGCCATCCTGGTTTTATTCGCGCTGAATTTCTCGATCAATTTCTGGAGCACCCAACAAAAAGGTGCTGCGACCGAACTTCTGCAGCAAGCAACTTCCCGCCAGGCATTAACAACCACTATCAAACAAGGTGCCAGTGACATACAGAAACAGGTCGACCGCTTGGGACAAATCCACCTGGATGGCACGGCAACCCCTTTGGCGCCCGGCGAGGTTGAAAAGTTGAATCTCCAGTCAGCCGCGATCACCGCACAGATTGTGATGCTGCAAAAACTCTCGGATGCCGAAACGTACAGCAGGGTGGAGGCTTTGCAAAAAAGCTACGCGGATTTGGCCGCGTCATTGCGCATTTTTTACGAGAATTTTGGAGTCAAACATGTTCAAGCTCTCACCGAACTGGCTCTGCACACCGAACCGTTAAGTCAACATGTGCTGTATGAAGCAATACCCCTGCTTGAAGAGCTTGAGACGCAGCAGATAGCAACCGCTCATCAGCAGCTCAGGGTCGCGCAATGGTGGAGCAATGAAACAGCGCTCATAACTTTTATCATTTCCCTCTGCGTAGCGGTCACCATCGCCGTGCAGGTATATCGCCGTATTGCCAGTGGGTTAAATACGTTAAAACAGGGCGCTCAATCGATCCGCAACGGAGACACCGTACATCGGATCGAACTGCAATCAAAAGATGAGCTCGGCGAAATCGCCGCTTCCTTCAACAACCTTTCTGACGCCTTGCATACAACCCGAAACCAGCGTACTGACCTTGAACATGAACTGACACAACGAAGAGTAGAAATCGAAAATCAACGCCAGGTTTCCAAATC
>JANXXX010000006.1 GCA_025350405.1 Gallionella sp. | reverse complement strand
CACTTTGGCTTTGAAGCCCGGTGCGTGGTTCCTTCTCGTCCTCTTCATGCGCTCGCTCCTCTGTGCGCCGTGTCTTCCACGGCTTGGGTTGAGCAAGGCTACCACTTAACGGGCTGTCCAGTTTTACGAAGCCACCTCTATAAGCCCCGTCGTTTCGGTATCAAGTATTAATGTTTCTGGAGTCTCAAGCCTCGCCTTTGCCCATGATATGGCACCAACACGGTCATAAACTCTAGGTGGTTTGTTTAACCAATTTAAGTGAATTTCTTTGGTAGATAACAACCCCTCTTTCACCAACCAGCTCAAATCAAGTTGGTACTTAAGGCCCATTCTCTGTAGCCATTGAGAGCTTGCATTTTCAAGGTGCTTATTTAAATGATTAACTGTCCAGCCATTTACTTTTTTTAGATGCTCCTTTGCTGATTCACCCAAGCCAACACTATTTGATCTGCCCATATGGATTGCATTGTGACAGTCTTCGCAAACAGGCATGAAACCGACAAGCTTCTGAATTAGATTTTCGTCATCAAACACCCATTTTTCATGCAAATGCAAACCATCAGTGACAGTCTTTCCACAACCGCCACATGAAAGAGGCTTGGCTTCTTCTCTATAGTACTCATCTAAATTAATATTAGGATTCCGTATGGCAAGAAAGACGGGATCTGTCGCCAAACTATAAGCAGGTTTGCTAGCACCAAACTTGACTCGGAGAGAATACCAACTGCCTTCAGACACAACAGCCCTGACATTCTGCCCCCAAGCACTGGCCGGAATTAAGTTCACCTCTAACTTTGGCATTTTTTGATTTTTCATAATGTAGTCCCAATCTAATAGTTTTGAATCCCATTTCTCAGTCAGTCACCTTACTATCCAACTTCTAGTGATGCTTCAAGATTTAACCATTCCTGCCGCCAAATGCAACTGCCTATTGCAGCGCCGTGCCAGCGCTTCATCGTGGGTGACAAGGACCAGCGTGGTGCCCTGCGCGCGGTTGAGTTCCAGCAGCAATTCGATGATCTGCGCGCCGGTGGCGGCATCGAGGTTGCCGGTGGGTTCGTCGGCGAACAATATCTTGGGCTGGACGACAAAGGCGCGCGCGATCGCGACGCGCTGCTGCTCGCCGCCGGAAAGATGCTTGGGCAGGTGATCCATGCGCTGCTCAAGACCGACGCGCTGCAAAGCTTCCGCAGCGCGCTCGCGTGCATCGGCTGCGCCGTGCAGTTCCAGCGGCAGCATCACGTTTTCCAGCGCGGTCAATGCGGGCAACAACTGGAAGGACTGGAACACGAAGCCCGCCAGCCGTCCGCGCAAGCGCGCGCGGCTGTCTTCGTCGAAGGAGAAGATATCCGTCCCGGCTAGGTATACCGTGCCGCTGCTGGGCACGTCCAGCCCGGCCAGCAGGCCCAACAGCGTGGACTTGCCGGAACCGGACGCGCCGAGTATCGCCAGGCTGTCGCCCGCCTCCACGCTGAAATTGACCTCGTGCAGGATGACCAGCGGCGGTGCGTCTCCCTCCATCGAGGGACTTGCCACTTGCTTAGTTAGATTGATTGCCTGCACAATTGCTGCCATGAAAAATATATCCTTGCCTGTTTTGACTATCTTGAAATCAATCTTGTTGTACGCTGTACTTTGGTTGCCGTTAAGTACACTGGGGCAACCGCTCACCGCATACGCCGAAAAAAACATCCTGGTGTTCGGCGACAGTTTATCAGCAGCTCATGGTATCCCGCGCGAAGAAGGCTGGGTGAACCTGTTGCAGCAACAGCTGCAACTCAGCCATCCGCAATACCAGGTGGTCAACGCCAGCATCAGCGGTGAGACCACCAGCGGCGGACGCCAGCGCATCGCTGCGGCATTGCGCAAGCACCAACCCGCCATCGTGGTCATCGAACTCGGCGCGAATGACGGACTGCGCGGCACACCGGTCGCGGACATCCATGCCAATCTCGCCGACCTCATCCAGCGATCGCTCAAGGCGCATGCCAAGGTGCTGCTGCTGGGCATACAACTGCCGCCCAATTACGGCGGACGCTACACCGCAAACTTCAAGGCCATGTATCCGAGACTGGCGAAACGCTACCGCGTCGCGCTGGTTCCGTTCTTACTGGAAGGCATCGCGCCGGAACAATTCCAGGCTGACAATATACATCCCACCGCGCCGGCGCAGCCGCTCATTCTGCAAAATGTGATGCAGCATCTGGAGCCGCTGCTGGATCAGTGACGCTGGTGCCGTTCCGGCATGCTCAGCGCGATCACGCCCAGTGCCACCGCGAACCACAGCGTCGCCAGCCGGATCAGCACCGTCGCCGCAACGGCCTGCGGTTGCGCGACATGGTTCAGCATCAGCAGCGCGATCATGGTGGCTTCCATCCCGCCGAGGCCACCGGGTAAAAAACTCAGCGCGCCGACCAGCATCGAGAAGGCATAGATGAACAGCGCCGTTTGCAGCGACAGATCGCTGCCGAGCACATGCATGATGTAGTAGAAAGCCACACCCTCCGCGCCCCATGCCACCCCCCCCAGCGCGATGCCATACAGCAGCATGGGTAGACTGAAGCAGCGCCCGGAATGCAGCACGATCTCGATGCCATGAACAACCAGCTTGCCCAGCCGCGTGGGCAATTTATTTTGCGCGAAAGATTCCAGCGCTAGCAGCCAGCGGTTTTGTTGTAGCACCACCAGGCCGATCACAATCAACGCAGCCAGCATCGCCACCACCGGCTGCGCTTGCGGGTATGCCCACAGACCAACAGCCGCCAGCAACAGCATGCTGATGAGATTGGAAAGCAGCTCCGAGAAGAACGCCGCCAAACTTTCCGGGTAGGTCACGCCATGCTGCTTGAGAAATAAACTACGGATGGCTTCACCCACTTTGCCCGGCAGAACGGTCAGGCCAAAGCCGGCAATGTAGATGCGCAGACTTTCCATCGTGTCCACACGATGGCCGAGCACAGCCAGGAATTTTTGCCAGCGTACGAAACGCAAACCGTAATTGACCAGTGACAGCGCGAGTGCGATGGCCGTACCGATGAAACCCACGCGGATCATGGCCGCCACCACTTCGCGCCAACCGCCCCACAATGAGAACGCCAGGTAGCCAAGTGCGCTGAGCAGCACGATCAGCAGCAGCGCACGGAAGCGCCAGCCGCTCAGCACAGCTTGAGTCATGCGATCAGCAGCATGGTCGTCACCAGCCACGCGCCGACCACGATGAACAAGTGTGGGTCGCGCACCAGGTCATGCGCCGTATCGCCGCCACGGTTCTGGTGATGCAGCAGGTAGATGTAGCGGAACACGCCGTACATCACGAACGGTACGGTGTAGATCAGGTTGGCCGTGCCGTGAATGCGTATCGTATCGGCGTTCATCGTGTACAGGCTGTAACTCATGATCAGCCCGGAGGCGGTCACGCCTATCATCTTGTCCAGCAGCACCGGGCTGTAGTGCTCCAGCACTTTGCGGTGCGCGGCCTTGTCTTCATTCAATGCGATGATCTCGGCGCGGCGCTTGGTGAAGCCGAGAAACAGCGTCACCATCAAGCCGCACAGCAACAGCCACTGCGAAGGCGGGATGCCGATCCCCAAGGTACCGGCAAGGATGCGCAGCATAAAACCGGTGGCGATGATGAACACATCCAGGATCACCACATGTTTGAGGCGCAGCGTATACGCGATGTTCATCAGCGCATAACCGGACAGGATCATGAGCACCGTCGGCGCTGCGGCGTAGGCCAGTATCAAACCCAGCACGCCCAGCAATACCGCGAGCATGATCGCCGCGCCAATGGATACGGCTCCGGAAGCCAATGGCCGGCGGCATTTCTTGGGGTGCTGCTTGTCCTGTTCCAGATCGACGATGTCGTTGACGGTGTAGATCGCACTGGACACCAGACAGAACGCGACGAAGGCGATCACCGCCTGGGTGACCAGATGCGGGTCATGCCATGCATGGCCGAACAGCAGACCGATAAACACGAAGGTATTCTTCACCCACTGGTGTGGGCGCATCAGGCGCAACAGTTCAAATGGTGTTTTCATTTTTAAATCCGTAGCCGTAGGGAAAAATATCATGTACTGCTTTTATCATGCGGCTCCATCATGGACTTGCCGCAGCATTTCCATATTTCAGAACACTAGCCAGCGATAGCCTGGCGCTGTTACGAACTTCCGCATCATCGGGAAAACTCTTCACCAACCACTGCCATTCAAGGGTAAATGAATCCCGGCTCACCTTCCAGAAATGAAGCATGGCCGGATCCCACTTGGCCTGCACAGGGGCTTGCTTCAATAGTGGCTCCAAACTGTGCAGGTGTGTTATTGCGTTGCGCGGATCACCGGTCATCGAAACATCACGCAGATCAATTGCCACGTCGACCAATTTTGACATGATATCCCGCGCTTCCGGGATCGTGATGTTGCTGGCCAATTCGCCGGCTTCGCGAAACCGCCCTTGGGGTAACTGATAACTCATGATCTTCTGGAATGCAGGCAAGTAATTTCCGGGATGCGCCTGCAAATCTGCATCCATCAGGGCTTCGTAGCTGCGCCAGTCACGGGGACGCTCTACCGTTTGATAGCCCCACAGCAACGCGATGGCAAACAATAGCGCGATACGGGGTATTGTTTTCAAGCGCCATGACAGGGCGACGATCAACAGCACGAATGGCCACACCGAGAGCGTCAAGAACCGATCCGAAACGAGTGAATGCGTTTTGTAGGGGATAAATTGGATATAGGGTATGCAGAGCAGCAAGAAAGTGATCAGTGCGAAACCTTCCAGCGAGCGCTTGCGCATGATCATTGCCGCAGCCATTCCGGCAGCCGCCAGAACCGCCACTCCCAACGCTACCATGACAGGAAGACTGGGATCCTCGAGCACCGGATGATAAAAAAGGCGATGTTCCGGGCTGACGGCAAGCCGGGCCAGCCAGCCCAAAATTGCCAGCGCACGGGTGATTATCTCAACCCCGAAATACGCGGTTGTTTTAACCGAGCTGCTGGCAAAAAAAATCAATGCGATGCTCGCTGCCAGTAACAGACTGGCCAGCGGCCACAGCAATCCGGAACGCTGCCTGAGCGACTCTGGAGTATCGCGCCAACACAGTATCCAAAGCAGGGCCATGACCGGCGCCACTGCAACCGCCGTGGCCTTCGACAGCATCGCCGCCAGCAGCGCCAGCAACGCTGCGATGGCATAAGCAGAGGCAAGCCCATGTTCCTGTTTGGCCTTCAGCGCAAACCACAGCGCCAGCAATGAGAACACGCTCGACAGCACATCCTTGTGGCTGGCGATCCACACCACAGCTTCCACATGCGCAGGATGCAGGACAAATAATGCGGTCACTGCCGCCGCAGCCCATGGTGCGCTTGCGGCATCCACCGGGCGAAAATATCGCCATATGCCCAGCGTGACACCATAGATCAGTGGCAGGCACAGCACATACAGCAGGATATTGTGCAAGCGAAACACAGACGGAGTCAGTCCGGCCAGCTTGATGTCGATCCAGTAGGAAAGATCGCGTAGCGGAAGAAACTCGTAAGGATTGTACGGCTCAATGAAAAGACGCCACAGGTCGGCTGACTGCAGCCCTGTCAGCTTGGTATTTTCAACCAGGTAAATGGCGTCATCATTCACAAACGGGTAATGAAGCGTTTGCAAATAAGCTGCGACAGCAATGACCGTACTGACCAATATCAGCAGCCATGGTGCAAATTTTCGCATGCGCGCATTGTAAGGAAACATTCGATTCCCCGTTTATCGACTCTTGATGCTGGTTACTTTGGCATATGCCGGTAATAGGCGTGGTCGGCACAAGACAATAACTCCTGGTCTCCGCGGCTATCGCCGTACGCGTACAGGGTATAGCCACCCCTGCCACCCAGCAACGTTTCCAGGCGGAGCACCTTTTCGATGCCGAAGCAGTTTGCCCCGGACAGCTTGCCGGTAATGCGACCATCTTGCTGCATCTCCAGACGCGTAGCAATCACCTCATCAAAACCCGCCTTGATCGCCCATGGCCGCACATAGAGCTCCAGCGATGCGCTGATCACCACGCAACGATGGCCCTGCTGCTTGTGCCATTCGAGGCGTTGCATGGCCTGATGACGCAGCAAACCCGGCAACACATACGATGCGAACCGCTCGCCCTCCTGCTGCAACTCATCCATGCGCATCCCGGCGAGACAGCGCACCAGCACCCGCTCTTTTGCAACGCCGTTACCGATCAGGCCGAGCGCATAACCCGCCAGCGTCGGCGACAAGACGATGGCATGGCGCGCAACCGCAGCCGTACCCAGCGTATGCAGCAGGAACGGCAGCAGCGTATCGCGGCGCGTCAGCGTGCCGTCGAAATCGAATGCCGCCACCACCGGTTTATTAGCCGGCTTGTCCGCTTGCTTTTCGCTCACAGCTTCAGCCGCTTGAAAATCGCTTCCGGGATGTGCTTGATGATCAGCATGATGTAACGCCAGAACCATGGCAGATAAACCACGTCCGCCGATTTGTCCAACGTGCGCGCGATGCGCTCACCTATGGCTTGTGGCGAGGCGACCAGAAACATGCCGGGCAAGCCATAGGTCATCGCGGTGTCCACGAAGCCGGGCTTGACGGTGATCACGCGCACACCGCTGGCATACAGGCGGTTGCGCAAGCCTTGCAGATACAGGCTCAGTGCGCCTTTCGCGGCGCCGTACACATAGTTGCTCTGCCTGCCGCGATCGCCCGCCACTGAAGAAATGCCGATGATGAAGCCGCGCTGCAGCGGCTCGAAATAATTCGCACAGTGGCTGAGGATGGAAACCGCACCGGTAAAATTGGCTGCGATGACTTTCGCCCCCACGTTGAAATCGCGCGCCGCTTGTTGGTCGCCGAGGTAACCGAAGGCCAGCACCACACCGGAAAGTTTCGGCATGGCCGCGAGCACGGATTTAAAAAACGCCGTGTGGCTATCAGTCGCTTCCGCGTCGAACAGACCGTGCTGCACCGCGACACCGTAGCGCACTTGAATATCCGCCGCGATGCGCCGCAATTCCTCTGCGTCGCGCGAAGCCAGATACAGGGCTGCACCGCGCGCGGCGAAGGCGGCAGCGGTGGCGCGCGCGATGGCCGAGGTGGCACCCAAAATCAACACCGCTTCACTCATGGGCGCCTCCCATTTCCAATCTCCGCGACAAACTGGAACTGAACCTATTTTCCGGATCGACCAATTTTTTTATCTTGAGCCATTCGTCATAGCGCGGATACATGGCGCGGAACGACTCGGCGGAAAGCCGCGCATCCTTGGCCAGATACACCCGCCCGCCGTGTTGCAACACGATCTCATCTAACTTTTTCAGCAGCGTGAACAAGCCTTGATCGCGGATCGGCAAGTCCAGCGCCAGCGTGTAGCCCGCCAGCGGGAAGGACAGCAGCCCCTTGCCCTGTGCGCCCAACCGTTTCAGCACCGCAAGAAATGACGGGCGGCGGCTGTCGGACAATGCTTGCAGCAATTGCCGGATGCCGTCGAACGCAACCGCCTCGTGAATCACGCACTGGTATTGCACGAAGCCACGCTTGCCATACAGGCGGTTCCAGTTGCCGATTGCATCCAGCGGATAGAAATAAGAATCGTAGCCGCTCAGGAACGGCTCGCGCTTGCCGCCCTCTTGTCGAAAATATAAACCATTGAATGCGGCGATGCTCAACCGGTTCAGCGCGAAGGCCGGAAAATCGAACGGAATCGCACGGCTGCGTTTTGGTTTGATGGCATTTCTAAAACCGGGGCGAAACTCTTCCTGCGTCGCGTGATGGCCGCACATGGCGATGCCGCGCCCCAGTTGGGCACCAGCGGCCATGCTGTCTATCCACGCGACGGCGTAACGGTCATCGAAAGTTGCGTCCTGCATCAGGCGAAACAATTGTTCAAAGTTGTCGGCGGCATGATTGCGCACCTGCACAAAATCGCTGGATATCGGGATGAGCTTGAGCGCCACTTCGCCGATGATGCCGGTCAACCCCATGCCGCCCACCGTGGCCCAGAACAGTTCAGATTTTTCGGAAGGCGAACAGGCCACACGGCTGCCGTCGGCCAGGATCAGTTCGATACCGAGCACATGATTGCCGAACGAGCCGTCGTGATGATGGTTCTTGCCGTGCACGTCCGCAGCGACACAGCCGCCCAGCGAAACAAATTTCGTTCCCGGCGTAACCGGCAGGAACCAGCCTTGGGGTACGATCACATCGAGAATTTCCGCCAGTGTCGCTCCGGCTTCGGCGCGCAGGATGCCCTGCTCCACATCGAATTCCAGCAGGCGATTGACGCGCTCGGTCAGCAACACGCGACCATTGTCGTTCAACGCCGCATCGCCGTAACTGCGCCCCTGGCCGCGCGCAATCAGGCTGACCGAAGCCGGGCGCAAGTCGGCATAACGCTCGGGACGATCCAGTTCGCAATGCTGCACCGGAAAGCGTCCCCAGCCGGACAGCGGCGTGACCAGCGTAGCCATTTAGCGGCCCTCCTGGGGAGTAGATGTTTCCGGGAAATATTTCTCGCAAAAATAGCAGGGCGCATGCGGCAAGAAGTCCGGGATTTTGTAGTACTGGTTCTTGACAGGTTTCAACACGGATTCTTTATAGTGACTGTAATCGAAACCAAAGCCCAGCACGAAATAAAACGTCACGCCACGCAATGGGAACTGCCTGACCTCCACCCGCTGGAAATAAGGTGTGTATTGCGTCAGATCGGGCGCGGATTTTATCACGACCAGTATGTCGCGCCCGTTGAACTGGCGGAAATTGGTGATGATGTCGTCCTGCCGCGCAAAGCTTGAGCCGCTGCCGAACACGAAGAAATTCTTGCCGTAATGGTAGGAGATGATCGCGGCAGGCGTATAGCCATCCGAGGCCAGCAGGAATCCTTGCTGTTCATAGGGCCGCACCTGCGCGGCGATTTCATCGTTCTTGAACATGAACACGATGCCGTCATACAACCGGTTCTGTTTCCAGGTATCCATCGGCAAGCTGGCGATGACGGCGATAATTGCAAGATGCGCGGCACTGAACCAGAGCATAAACTTGAGCGTTTTGCGCAATTCTTCAACGGTCAGGATCAGTCCCAGCAAGATATAAAAAAAGGAATAGAACGCCAGCAACCAGTGCAGGCCGATGTCCCTTTTCAGCGCCAGCAGCGCAAAGGCCGCCATCGGCAGCAGGAACAGCCAGGCAAACAATTTGAAATGGCCGGGATTGATTTTCTGCCAGAATTCCGCGCGATGCTTGAACAGGTAATAGATGGCCGGCGGCGACATCAGGTAAACCAGCATGCCGAATAAAGTAGCGATCTTGTCCGGCGAAAACTGCTCGCCCTCGTTGCGGTTGTAAAGGTTGAACAGGATGTTGTCCCAGCAATGGGTGTAGTTCCAGTAGAGATTGACCAGCGCGAACGGCAGCGCCACCAGGAACAGCAGGATGAAGCCTTTGCTCTTTTGTGCGCTCTTGTCCGAAAAAATGAAATACGCCACATAGCCCAGCCCCAGCAACACAGCAAAATATTTCGACAAAAAAGCCATGCCGAACAAGGCGCCGGACAACGCATACCAACCCAGGCTGTTTTTTTGCAGCGCCTTGAACAACGCGGCAGCGGACAGGAAGGCGAACAGGATCAGCGGCGTGTCTGTGGTGACCAGCACATTCAGAATATTGAGCGGCGCAACCAGATACAAGATGGCAGCCAACGCAGCCTTCGCTTCGTCATGCGGCCTGAGCAAGCGGTAGATGCCGATACCGATCAGCGTGGAAAGCAATATCGCCGGCAGGCGCAGCAGCACTTCCGAACTGCCGAGATAAAGCATCAGCTGGAGCACCCAGCCCACCATAGGCGGATGGTCGTAGTAGCCGAGACCGGGATGTTTCGCCCAGACGATGAAATAGGCCTCATCTCCCGACATGGGGATGATCCAGGCAAGGACGAACTTGATTGCCAGCGTAGCCAGCAAGACCAATCTGAATGACGATTGCAGGTTCATGCGGTTCAACTGACCAGAACCCGCGTCATACCTGCACTCAGGAGGCCTACCCGCGCGCGCGCAATCATGAGTAACGCAACTGTGTTCATAATGCTGCTCCTCCGTTTGGTGCGAGACTGCGGCAGCCGGCTTCTGCGCGAGTAGCTTCCTCTAACCGGTTGCTCTGCTTGTATAACTCCGCGAGCACGCAATATGCGCTCAAATCTGGAGGAGACTGCTCCAATGCTTTACGTAGCGGAACTTCCGCCTCGGCAGCACGTTTTGATTTCATCAAGGCAAGACCCAGGGTCTTGAATGTTTCCCCACGCAAAGATTCCGGCAACTGCTCAGACCCGCTTGCAGCAAGTAAATGAATTACTGCACCTTCATTATCCTGGATAGCAAACAGCGACAACCCTGCGTTATAGCGCACCAACACATCATGCGGAAAACGCTTCACCAGATTCTGCCATTCGACTCTCAAATACTTCCGGTTAATTCGCCAGATGATGCCGACAGGTGTATTCCACTGGGCTTGAAGCGGCATTTGCTGCAAGTCACGATCAAACTCCAGAAGGATAGACATCGCATTATGCGGATTCCCAATCGCGGGGGAATCAGTCACAGCCTGGTGCGCGTTGACCAGCTTGACCATGGTACTTTTCACCTCCGGGATCGTTATGCTGTTAGCCGTTTCTCCTGCTTCGCGAAACATCCCCTTTGATAATTGGATATCTGTTTTATACATGGCAGGCATGCTGTATCCGGGGAAAGCCCGGAAATCGGTATCCATCAACACTTCAAAACTGCGCCAGTCGCGTGTCCGCTCGGCGGCTTGAAAGCCCCATGCCAAGGCGATAACTAACAATATGGCCGCGCGGGGTATGGGCTGCAAACGCCACAACAGGACAACAAGCAACAACACAGCCGGCCACACCGCGAGGAACACAAATCGGTCTGAAGCGAGCGAAGGCGGCGCATAGGGAATCAGTTGCAGGGAAGGTGCGCAGACCAGCACAAAAACGACCAAGGCAAAACCCTCCAGCGACCGTCGGCGCAGGATCAGCAGCATGCCAGCCGCAGCGGATGCCATAACAGCAACACCGAGAGCAACCATGGCGGGCAGGTAGGGATCCTCGAACACAGGGTATAAAAAATGGCGGCTTTCCGGACTGACGGCAAGGCGGGCCAGCCACCCCAGCACGGCTAATGATCTGGTGATCGCCTCAATCCCGAAATAGAGGGGAATCTTTGTCGTGATGATTGTTGCAAAAATCACGGCGATGCTCGCTGCCAGCAACAAACTGGCCAGAGGCCACAGCAGCTGGGCACGACGCCTGTCCGGTGGCGGAATATCGCGCCAGAATATTACCCACAGTATCGCGATGACTGGCGCCACCGCAACAGCCGTTGCCTTCGAGAGCATCGCCGCCAGCAACGCGGCCAGAGTCGCTATGGCATATGGCGCAGAAAGCCCCTGTTCCCGTTTAGCCATCACGGCAAGCCATAGCGCAAGCAGCGAGAACATGCCTGAAAGCACGTCTTTACGGCCGGCGATCCACACGACCGCTTCGGTGTGTGCAGGATGCAGCGCAAATAATACGGTAACTGCGGCCGCAGCCCATGGCGCACTTGCGGCATCCGCCGGGCGAAAATATCGCCATACACCCAATGTCGTGCCATAGACCAGCGGCAGGCAAAGCAGATACAACAGGACGCTGTGCATCCGAAATGCGGAGGAAGTCAGTCCGAACAGCGCGAGGTCGATCCAGTAAGAAAAATCGCGCAGCGGAAGAAACTCGGAGAAGTCGTTATATGGCTCGGTAAAAAGACGCCACAATTCGGTCAGGCGCAGTCCGGCCAATTTAAAGTTTTCAGTGACGTAACCTGAATCGTCGGAAATGAACGGGTAGTGCAGTGCCGGAAGGTAGAAGGCAACGGCGATCAACGCGCTTGCCAATACCAGCGCAGGGGGTGCATATTGCCGCAGGCGGACAAGAGCGGGAAACAGATTCATTTTCTTGTCCAAAGTCCTAAAGGCGATTATCTGGGGAGCTGGGGCAGCGCATCATTTCAGCGCGCGGCCAGACGCACGCCCATCAGCGCAAGCTCACCCCGTTCGACTGCGCGGAAAAACCCAGTGCGCTCATCGCACCCACGCCAAAACGTTTGGCCAGACGATCGGCGAAGTTTTCTTTCGTGGTGAAGTCCACAATGTTCTCGGCCTTGATGACATCGCGTGCCACTGATTCCACGGTGCCGAAGCCATCCGCCAAACCCAACTCCACGCCACGCTGTCCGTTCCACACCAAACCGCTGAACGTGTCTGGCGCTTCCTTGAGACGTTTTCCGCGCCCTTTCCTCACCACATCGATGAACTGCTGGTGGATTTCCGCGAGCATCTGTTTGGCGTATTCCTGCTGTGCCTGGCTGAGCGGAGAAAACGGATCAAGAAAACCCTTGTTGGCACCGGCCGTGATCAAACGGCGTTCGACGCCGAGCTTGGTCATCGCGCCGGTGAAACCGAAGCCATCCATCAACACGCCAATCGAACCGATCAGACTGGCCTTGTCCACGTATATCTTGTCTGCAGCCACGGCCACGTAATAGCCGCCCGACGCGCAGATGTCATCCACCACCACATACAGCGGGATTTTCGGATACTGCGCGCGCAGACGGCGGATCTCGTCGTTGATCTGCCCCGCCTGCACCGGACTACCGCCGGGACTGTTGATGCGCAGGATTACACCTTGAGTGCCTTTATCCTTGAACGCATCCTGCAAACTGGGAATGATATTGTCCGCACTCGCCACACTATCCGACGCGATCACACCCTGCATTTCCACTAGCGCGGTGTGCTTGCCGACGCCCAATGCAGTTTCATTTTTTCCCAGCCAACCCATGAAGATGAACAGCAAAGTAAACATAAATCCCAATGTCAACATCTTAAAGAATATCCCCCAGTGCCGCGCGCGGCGCTGCTCCTGCAAGGCAGACATCGCCAATTTTTCCAGCACACCACGTTCCCAGTTATTTTGATCTGACATCATGACTCCTTAAAATAATTCAATGTAGGGTGGGCACGTCTTTTTGCCCACCGTTCTTCAGCGTGGACATAACCAGCGACTTGGCTGTCGTCTTTTGACAGTCTAGTCGAATGGCTAGTTGTTTCATCAAACAATAATACCGTTTGCCCACGCTACAAAAATATCGTCTGCTATCGTTAAGCGTTTGCTTTAAACCACGTCCTCAGCTGCGTAAAATCATCTACCAGCGCAAGCGGATTCAATTCCTGCAACTGCTCCGGCGGATGGGCGCCGTGACCCATCGCCACTGCGTCCACCTTGGCATTCAGTGCCATCTGCAAATCGTGCGTGGTGTCGCCTACCATCAGCGTGCGCTCCGCGCTGACCGCCAGCTCTTCCATCAGCTCGAACAGCATGGCCGGATTGGGCTTGGAAAAAGTGACATCCGCCGTGCGCTTGGCATGAAAATATTTCCTCAGCCCGGATGAATCCATCGCCCGATTCAACCCGTTGCTGTTCTTGCCGGTCGCCACCCCCAGCCAATAACCCGCTGCATGGAGTTCCGCTATTGTCTCATGCGCCCCGTCAAACAACGGTATCGCCGCATCCTGCGACAAAAAATGATAACGGTAACGCGCCACCAGATCGGGACGCAGCGCATCGGTCAGCTCCGGCACGGCATAGTGCAAAGCCTGATCCAGACCGAGGCCGATCACATGCCGCGCGGTTTCATCATCGGGAACCTTCAAACCCAGATCACGGCACGCGGCCTGAATCGAACCCGCGATCACCGCTGTAGAATCCATCACCGTGCCGTCCCAGTCGAACACGATCAAATCGTAACGCTTACCCATCACATCCCAGCCAAAAATAAGGCGCGGATATTACCACCTTCGGGCTTAGCCCCCAACCTGTGACACAATGCGCACATGAAGAAACCCCCACAAACTGATTGGCTGCTCTATTGCCGCCCCGGCTTCGAGCAGGATTGCGCGCAGGAAGCGCTGCGCCAGGCGAAGCAACAAAAGCCCATCATCGGTACAGAACAACCCGCGATCATTGCCGACAGCGGCTATGTCGTCGTCGCTCTCAACGAACAGAAGCTTTCCTGGCGCGAACTCATCTTCACGCGCCAATTGATCCGCTTGCATCACAGCATCGCAACACTGCCCGAGCGCGACCGTCTGACCCCGATCCTTGATGCCATCTCTACACTGCCCGGCACATTTGGTGCGCTGTGGCTGGAAGCGCCGGACACCAATGAGGGCAAGCTGCTGCCTACCTTTACAAGACGCTTTCAGCCGCTGCTTGAGACCGCGTTACGCGAACAGGGACGCTTGCAAGACGACATCCAAAACAAGCACAACAAGCTGCCACGCCTGCATATCTTCTTCCCGGACAAGAATTCTGCAATGATCGGTAGCAGCGATCCGCA
This sequence comes from Gallionella sp., assembly GCA_025350405.1. Lineage (GTDB taxonomy): Bacteria > Pseudomonadota > Gammaproteobacteria > Burkholderiales > Gallionellaceae > Gallionella. The sequence continues at coordinate 1,269 of JANXXX010000006.1, read as the reverse complement.
CAACAGCGCGGAAGCGATCATGGGCATCGTCCGCCAGTCCATGCCACCCGAGGCGCCGAGCCGCTCCACGATGAAACTTGCCGAGGCGATCGAGGTATTCATGGATCGCAGCGAGCAGACGCGTTTGTTGCGGCAAGGCATGCAGGCGGTGGACTTGGGCGCGGCGCCCGGCGGCTGGACCTGGCAACTGGTCAAGCGCGGCATACGCGTGACCGCGGTGGACAACGGCCCGATGAAGGGCGCGCTGATAAATCATCCGCTGGTGCAACATCTCAAACAGGACGGTTTCAAATACGCGCCCCGCAAAGCGGTGGATTGGCTGGTCTGCGACATGGTGGAAAAACCTTCCAAGGTCGCCAAGTTGATCGAAGAATGGTTCGCGGCAGGCTGGTGCAAACACGCGATCTTCAATTTAAAACTACCGATGAAACAGCGTGTCATCGCGCTCGACAGCGCGCTGGGCGGCATACGCAAGCGGTTGGATGAAGAAGGCATCAACTACCGGATGATCGCGAAACACCTCTATCACGACCGTGAGGAAGTGACGGTGTTTCTAACAAAGACTAAAGGGTGATCACGCTTTCTCGTCGATCTGCTCGACCATATCATTCCCGCGCTGATAATGACGCCGACGGTTTCTGCTAGAGCGAAATTCGACCAGCATCTTTTGCTGAATAACGCGAAGACTGGCTTTACGCCGACCTTCCGGGGCAACTGTCCTGCGCTCCAGCTCGCTCTGTTCGCCTAACTGGCGTGGCTGCTGATCACGCCCAAACCGGCTGTATTACTCGATCTCTGCAACTGGAAAGCCGCTGACCATCACCGGTTTTATCTGGTTGATGCCTGCGGAACCCTTTGCTTCACGGCCTCCCACAATAGTGAGGCGGGGGGTGGAACTGGAAATTTTACTCATAACACTCTACCTAAAATTGCTGCAAGGAAAGACCTTATCGGCCAGACATCAGGAAAGTTTAGGGTTTATTTGCTTTGGGATTAGAAAAGACCGAAAACAAGTCAACTTCGCCGGGGGTTGCCCGGCAGCAAGCTACTTTTCTTGTCTTGCCAAGAAAAGTAACCAAAAGAAATCGCCCCCGGTTTGCCGCCCCCGCGGGGTACCCTCGATCAGCCGCAAGCAAGCGGGGCTGCGCAACTCGACCTGGCGGGGCGCACACCCCGCGCCCCACTGCGGGACTCGAACAGTGCTCGCCTAAACCTCCGCTTCCTTGCAGCTGATCGAGGCGGCGCACAGGGGATGAAAAGCGGACACCC